>CAZFWS010000022.1:0-9368 GCA_964522625.1 uncultured Candidatus Peribacteria bacterium
AATACAAGCAACAAAATGATATCTCCAGCGAGTTTTTTGCGAAAGATTTTTTTACCAAAGATGGATTATTTGACTTAGAAAAACTGGAAAACAAACTCTGAGCAGTGATATGATATATTCAACCAGACAGTAGAGACGAATTGAAGGAACTGATAAGAGATTTTTTGAATAAAGAAGTGAAGTTGTAGGGGTGAGAGGAATTCTATAAATAAAACTAAAAAACCTGTCTTGCATTGCACTGTAAGCCAGGCTTTTTTCTCCCAAAATCCCATTGACTCACCACAAAAAATCAATATATTATAGCCCTATAATTGAGACTTAGTATCAATTACATTATTCAAATAATACACCCCATCCCCACATGAACAAAAAAATGCCCGTTACCGTCCTATCAGGATTCCTAGGAGCAGGGAAGACCACCCTCCTCAACAACATCCTCAACCAACGATGAGACCTCAAAGTCGCTGTCATCGTCAACGACATGTGAGAAGTCAACATCGATGCCAATCTCGTGAAAAATGAAATTTCTCTTTCCAATACAGAGGAAAAACTCGTAGAAATGGATAATGGCTGTATCTGTTGTACTTTAAGAGAAGACCTGCTCGTAGAAGTAAAACGACTCGGTGAAGAAGGGAAGTACGATGCGATTATCATCGAAAGTTCAGGAATCTCTGAACCTGTTCCCGTAGCACAAACATTTTCTTACGCAGATGAAGAAAGTGGAATCAACCTCGGAGACTTTTCATATATCGATACTATGACTACCGTAGTAGACGCATGAAATTTTATGAAACACTTTGGAAGTGATCAAACTCTTGCAGACCTGAAAATGTGACTCGATGATACCGACGATCGACCACTCGTAAATCTGATGGTAGAACAGATCGAATTTGCTGATGTTATTATCTTAAACAAAATTGATCTCGTAACTCCAGAAGAAAAAAAATATATTCTCGGGATCATCAGAGGACTTCAAGCAGATGCAAAAATCATTGAAACACAGGAATCAAAAATAGACATCAAGGAAATCGTAAAAACAGGACGATTCGATTTTGAAAAAGCATCGACCAGTTCACTCTGGATCAAAGAACTAGAATCAGGAGGACATCATACACACTCCAGAAACAGAAGAATATGGAGTAGGATCATTTATCTATAAACCACAAAAACCATTCCACCCAGAACGATTTGCCGAAATCTGTGCAAAAGAATGGCCAGGAGTCATCAGATCAAAATGACTCGTTTGGCTCGCAAGTCGAAATGACTTTGCCGGAAACTGGAGTCAAGCATGAGGAAGTATCCGTCTCGATGGACTCGGACGATGGATGGGAAGCTTTACCAAGGCAGAACGACTCGAATACAACCCAGAATACAATGACGAATACGAACAAGATTTCTGAGATACAAAATTTGGTGACCGACGAACTGAACTCGTGATCATCGGAGTAGACATGGACGAGTCAAGCGTGATGCAAATGCTTGATTATGCACTGGTCACAGATGAGCAATATAATAGCCCTGAAACTTGGAAAGATTTTATAGACCCATTTCCAATCTGGGGAGGAACTGAAGAATAAACATATGAATAAACAAACAACCACACAACAAGCCCCACATATATTTCCTATAGAATATATCCATCTCATGACTGGATATATTTTGATACTTGCCTGAATGATGGGTTATTTTTCGGGAGGATTTGAGATATTTGTGGGATAGGCTATTTTTGGCTGCATGTACATAGTCACGACAAAAAAACGATCGAAAAATACTTCTTTAAAACAGCAGAAAAATGCTATAGCATAGATAATATGAAGCACTTTCTCTCTGAAATATCTGATGATGTCTTTCGAATGAAGTGATTCATACATTTCAAAGATTATCCTGGTGACCGATATATCCTCCAAAAAGCTGGAGCTTGTTTTACGATCGCAAAAGATGAACACTGGGACGGAACAGGGGATGAGTCCAAGATAGTTTTTATTGGAAAAAATATTGATGAGCAGGTACTAGAAGATCGTTTGTTGAAAGAGGTGTTTTTTTAATTCCCCCTCCTCATCAATAAACTCCCACAAAACACCCCTCAGAGTATCATCACTATCGTGGCTCCCGCAGAAGTATCAAAATAGTAGGAAGCAAATAATCCCATTACTACACAACATATTGAAATAACTGTAGCAATACTAAACACTCACTTCAAACTCTTTGCAACAGATTTTCAGATATTTGCAGGGAGGACTAAAAAGGCTCCGAGTAACATGATTCAGAACATCTTGATAGAAAATGCTATAAACAGTGCCAAGTATAACAAATATCCAAACTCATAGACCCAGACTCGTATTCACTGACTTTTAGCAATATCAGGGGAAAGCGTGACTCGTAACATCTTCTTTCGAAACCAAAACATCAGTATCACTCCGATCAGAAGTATAGCTGATAAAAATATAATATCCGGAAGATCAATAAATAGAATATTTCCAAAGAGCAGATTAAATACATCCAGTTGAACATTTCATAAAATCCCGACACAGAATATCCCTGAAGCCAAACCAAGTTGACTCAGTATCTCTTTACTTGATTCTCGTGAGGTATTGGAATATTTTTCGAGGAGCAATAACAGCACTACCGCAAGACAGGCAAATACCATTCCGTAGAGATAGTAACTTCACGCAAAAAAGAGTGAAACCACAATTCATAGAAACAGCACATGTGCAATAGCATGGGTGATATTTGGTTCACGACGCAGTACGACGAGTGATCATAAACTCCCAGATATTAAAGATACCAAAATTCACGCAATGAGAGCATGTTGAAAAAATGAATATGATAGGATTTCAAGCATAGGGAAGTATTAATGGGTATGATGGTGATGTGAATGAGGATGATGCTCATACGGACTCAGATATTCTCCAAAAATCGATTGAATATCTGGGTTTTCTGCCAGTTCCGCAGGAGTTCCATGACAACAAAAATTATTCTCATGCAGACAGATCACTCGAGAAGAGTTTTTATAGACCAAACGAAGATTATGTGATACCAGGATAATGGCCAGTTTTGGAAAACGTTTTTTGGTTTCAGCAATGATCTTATAAAAATTTTCTTCTCCAATCACATCGATTCCAGTCGTTGGTTCATCGAGTATGAGCAGTTCTGGTTCACTCAGCATAGCATTGGCAATGAGGACTTTTTGAAATTCTCCTCCAGAGAGGGTATGTATATTTTTATTGAGCAGTGCTGGTATATCAAATATTTTATACACCGTATTCATAGCCTTTTGTGATATGTATTTATTAAAGATATCAAAAAATTCTGATACCAGAAGAGGGAAGCTCTTTTCGAGTTCCAGTTTTTGAGGGACATAAGAGATACGCTTGGTATGTGTAATGATTTTTCCTGAATATTTTGTTTCGATACCGGTAATTACTTTGAGTAGACTAGATTTACCCGTTCCATTTTTTCCGATAATAGAAAGCACTTCTCCCTGACTCAAAGAAAAACTCAATTCTTTGAGAAGAGAGTTTTTCGTATGATTATAGGAGAGAGAAATGTTGTTAACTTCGAGAAGTGTTTTATTCATAGACGATAGAAATATTTTCAAGATTGAGCTGAAGATTATCGAGGTATCCTTTTGCTGATGGATCACTCCCAATTGGATCGAGTGTTCCCATTTCTAAGTCTTGTTCTTTTGCAAACTTTTGAACCAATCCTTCACTAAATTGAGGTTCTTTAAATATATGTTTGATGTCATGAGTCTGCACTTTTGTTATAAGCTCAACTCTATGACCTGCTCCTGGTTCATGTAGAACATTTTCAGAGAAAGGATTTTTTAGGTCCATATCCATTCCAATTGAGAACATGAGATAATTATAAGCATCGTGAAATACGATGAATTCTCGTGGAGTTTTTCCAGAAACCTGTGTTTCAAAGTCATTATAAATGGTATTGAGTTCTGCGATAAATGCTTGAGTATTTTTTGCAAAATATTCACTGTGTTCTGGTAGAATATCTGATAGTTCATCTCGAATAGTCTGAGCCATAGTAGTTATATTTTGTTTTCCCAACCATACATGTGGGTCTTTGTCGTGATCATCGTGATCTCCATGATCATCATGATCATCATGATCTCCATGATCATCGTGATGTCCATGATCATCATGACCTTTCTCAAGAATTTCTTTTTCTATTTTTGCTTGTTCATGATCATGTGCAGATGCTTCAAGGAGCTCCATTCCATCTGCGAGATGTACTTGTAGTTTTACTTGAGCTGCTTTTTTTAAAAAACCATCAATATGATCCAGCCCAGTAAGAAATACTATTTCAGAATCAGCAATACGAGCCATCTGTTGTACAGAGAGATCAAAAGCATGTGGAGAAACCCCAGCAGGGACTATATTTGTTACATCTACATATTGTCCACCAACAGCATTCACGAGAGAACTAATAGGTATAATAGAACTTGTTACTGATATCATTGGTGCTTCAACGACTCATGTAGCAGTTGTACTTTCTTCAGGAACAACATTGCTTCCGCATGACGCAAGTCCAAGAACAGCCAGAGAAAGAAAAATTATTTTTTTCATGGTTATATTGGTTATATTATTATATATTTTATAGACATTTTTTACAGACCCCGAGAATACCGATACTATGACTTGTGACTTCGAATCATAGTTTTTTTGCTTCATGGATTATCTTTTTACATAAGTTTGTTGATTCAAAATTGATCACTTCATCACACTTTGAACACTTCATATGTTCATGGTGGTGATCATGGCACTGTAGTTCATAGGTTGAACTATGTCCTCAAATCTCTACTTTTCGAATAACTCATAGTTCCAAAAACAGGTTGAGTGTCCGAAATACAGAGGCTCTCGATATGCTACTAAAGTTATCTATAATATCGTTATAGGTAAACAAATGTTTTGTCTCAAGGAAGGTATATATAGCGACTCGCTCAGGAGTGACTCTATTATTATCATCTTTGAGAATCTGTATAATGTCCATGTATTATTGAGATTATATATCAATAAGGTAATTCTATTTTATATATTTATGAGGAGAGTCAATATTTTTATTTTTTACGATGTATAAAATCGATCATGGCAAGATATCGATCATAATCTATGGTAGGTCTATGAATAAAAATATGCTTGATTCGATCCATATATCCTGATAAATGTCATTCGTGAGAGAGGATCTTATATATCGTGATGAGATGTACTACATGTAGGATGGATTCCGTAACGATTCACCCAATAGAAAAATGAAAATAATGAAAACTTAACCAAAAACTTGAACATACGAGCAACACCAATCTGAGTTTTACTTTTTCTAAAAAGAAAAATGCATATGTTGCAAGCATAGATGAAATGATTGGAAAAAGAGAACTAAAATCTGCATATGTTAAAAATCATGCACAGATAGTAACCGTAGTAATGATATAAAATATACTACGATTTTTTTCAAATTTGATAGATAAATAGAGTCGTATAGACGATATAATAACCATAACAATTCATACATAGAGTCACATGAAGATAAAATGACCGAGCCAAAAAACATTGGAAATCGTGAGTATTACCTTTACTCGGGTATCATCTTCTTCTGTAAATGCAAAAATCATAATAGCCATTCACAAGATTCAAAAGATCTGTCCAATAGGGTTCTGTAAAAATATTTCTATAATTTGTTCCACAGCAATGGTGTAAGTTTTAAAAAGAGTCGATAATATATTAAAACATATATAATTATATATGTCAAAAAAATGCAGGAAAATGCAGGTATTTTTGATGTACTCGGAGTATAGAGTAAATCTTATTGATTTTTGAGGGGCTTTTGCTATCCTAAAATAGAATATACATCTATATTGCATTATCATGAATCAAATAATACTCGAATATCTTCAAACGATTCCAAAAGGAAAAGTCACGACCTATAAAAATATTGCAGATAGGTTTAATGTGCATCCACGCAAAGTAGCCAGTGTTATGAAATATAACAAACATCCAGATATATACCCATGCTATAAAGTAGTGAGTGCTGATAGAAAGATTTCTGGTTATAGTGCGTATGATGGAGTCAGTACAAAAATAAAAAAACTTAGATCAGACGGGGTAGTAATTATTAATGGGAAAGTAAGTGAGGATTGTGTCGTATAATGTATTTACAAGATCATTATTCTTGATACAATAACATCATACTACTTTTTTAATTTTTCTGCTCGATGATCCGAGATGATTTCCCGATACTTAAAAATAATCCAGACCTGATATTTTTTGACTCAACTGCCAGTTCACAAAAACCAGCCCATGTTATAGATGGATTGAAAAACTTCCTTGAAAACGACTATTCAAATATTCATCGATGATCGTATATCCTCGCTGAGAGATCAGAAAAACTGTATATTGATTCGAAGAAAAAAGTATCCGATCATATTGGTGGAGGCCACTGGAGAGAGATTATCTATACCATGAATTCTACGTACGCACTTAATTTACTTGCGACTTCACTACAACGATCACATGCACTCAAATCGGGTGATACGGTATTGGTAAGTATTGTTGAACATCATGCAAATATTGTTCCATGGCTGATCCTAAAAGAAGACATAGGAATTAATGTGAAATTTATCTGAATCAATGATGATTATTCACTGGATGTAGAGGATCTAGAATCACAGCTCGATGATACGGTAAAAATAGTTTCACTCACTCATGTTTCTAATGTGACGGGTCAGGTATTTGATCTGAAACAGGTATCACAGATTTTGGATAAAAAATACTCTGAAAATAGACCATACTTTATTGTGGATTCATCACAAGGGTTTCCACATATGTCAGTGAATGTGAACGAACTTGGCTGTGATTTTCTTTTTTTTACCGGTCATAAATTTGGGGCAGATAGTGGGATTGGAATTCTATGGTGAAAACAAGAGTTGTTACAGAACATGAAGCCATCATTTTCTTGAGGATGAGCGATCGCTCATGTACATGAAGATTCATTTGAACCAGCGGGGCTTCCAGATAGATTTGAACCAGGAACTCCAAATATATCATGAGCTGTGAGTGTATTACACGCACTGGAGTATATAGAATCCATCGGGTGATTTGAACAGGTAGGGCAGATAGAACATGCTTTAACTCATCACTTCCTCGAAAAATGGAAGACTCTTTCCTGAGTCACATTGATCGGTTCTGATGATGTTTACAATAGAGCCGGAGTTTTTAGCTTTGTGGTAGAGGGAATTCATTCTCTAGATTTAGCAGACTACATGGCTGAGAAAAATATTTGTATCCGCGCTGGTCGTCACTGTGCAGAACCATTTCTGAGTCAAAAATGATTTTCACACTCCTGCCGAGTGAGTTTATATATGTATAATACCACCGAGGAAATAGATATCTTTTTTGAGGAGTTAGAGCATGCTATATATTATTTAACCGTATAAAATAAATATGAATAAAACAAAAATTGTTGCTACACTTGGACCCGCTACCTATGGACCAGAAAATATTACTCGTTTATATCAAGAATGAGTGAATATTATTCGTTTTAATTTTTCTCATGCTCAGCATGCACATTCAGAGGAACAAATGAATATTATTAAAGATTTGAATGCTCAATGAATCACTAATCTAAGTATTTTACTCGATACAAAAGGTCCAGAAATTCGAACCGGGAACCTAGAAGAAAAAATACACTATAATATTTGAGATGAATTTAATATTTATACAGATGAGAAAAATATGTCTGAAAATGATTTATTTTGTGATTATGCTTCATTGGCTCTCGATGTCACAGTAGGGCAAATTATTGCGATAGATTCTGGGTTATTTGATGTCAGGGTAACGAAAATTCATAAGGATTATATTACTGTACAGGCTTTAAATAGTGCTGAAATAGGTTCAAAAAGACATGTGAATCTTCCTGGGATACGACTCCGTTTACCGGGTATTACCGAACAAGATAAAAAAGATATTTTATTTGCTATAGAGCAACAAGTACATTTTATTGCTCCTTCGTTTATTCGAAATGCATCTAATGTTCAAGAAATTATTGACTTACTTGATGAACATGATGCTAGGGGAATTAAAATCATTTCAAAAATAGAAAATCAAGAATGAGTTGAAAATCTCGAAGAGATTATAAAAATATCTGATGGAGTGATGGTCGCACGAGGGGATTTATGAATCGAAGTTCCTATATCTCAACTGCCTATTTATCAAAAACAAATGATAGAATTGTCTCGAAAATACGGAAAACAGGTTATTGTTGCTACACATTTTCTAGAAACGATGATAGAAAACCCTTTTCCAACTCGAGCAGAAAGTAATGATGTGTTTAATGTTGCCATGCAAAAACCTGATACTTTGATGCTATCGGGAGAGACGGCTATGTGAGAGCATCCATTTAAATCAGTCGCTATGATGCAGACTATTAGCAAGGAAGCTGAATCTATGATGACAGCGAATTATGAAAACTATAGTGATGAAGGCTTATCTGATCGAGATATAGAAAAAAAGGTCATTATAAAAAATGCGATCCGTTGTGGAGAGGCACTCTGAGTACGAGCGATTGTTCTGCTCACAAAAACAGGGAAACTTGCTCGACTCGCGAGTCTCTATCGTCCTACTATGGATATATTTGCATTTACGGGGAGTCAGCGATCGGTTGGTATCATGAATATCTATTTTGGGGTACGACCAAAGATTCTTCCAGCTTGGAGCCAGGATGATTACTCAGCAAATTTAGAATGAGCGATTGCAGACCTGTTACAGGATAAACAAATCACTTCAGATGATACGATTATTACCATAAATGATACCCAAAAAAATGGGAAAGAATTCCCTGTTATGAGTATTATTCGTGTTGGTGATTTTGTGTAGTTGATAATTTAAAAAACACTTCTCAAATTTTGAGAAGTGTTTTTTAAATTATCATATGGTTCGGGATGAGGGATTCGAACCCCCGATAATGGATTCAGAGTCCACTGCCTTACCACTTGGCCAATCCCGATCATAAATAAAAACACGATTTTATATCGTGTTTTTATTCTTATGAAGAACTATTTAAGTTCAACTGAAGCTCCAGCTTCTTCTAGTTTTCCTTTGATTTCTTCTGCTTCTGCTTTATCAGCACCTTCTTTTACTTTCCCACCGTTATCAGCAATATCTTTTGCTTCTTTGAGTCCAAGTCCAGTAATTTCTCGGATTATTTTAATAACAGCAATTTTAGAAGCTCCAGCAGATGTAAGTTCTACATCAAAGCTAGAAGGACCTTCGTCAGCAGCACCTCCAGCAGCACCAGCTACCATAACAGGAGCAGCAGCAGAAACACCAAATTCTTCTTCCATAGCAGTAACTAGATCATTT
>CAZFWS010000023.1:0-9293 GCA_964522625.1 uncultured Candidatus Peribacteria bacterium
GAAAGATATGAATCATAGATAGTATTGAGGGTATTCCAAAATTGAATCACTCATATATTATACTCTGCTCCAAGGTCAATAATAATCTCTGGATAATACCAATATCATTGATACTGATTTTCTGTCAGATCATTTAAATTTGAAAGCGTTGCTCACCACCACCATGGATCAGGTGTTGTTAAAGTAAAACTCGCTCCAGTTGCCAAGTTTAAACTGTAATCAATATCAGTAGAAGCCGATGCTCCACTTCCAGAGACTAAATTCATCAATGTATTATCATAATACACTTCTGTAAAAGTACTCGTATCACGGTCAAGAAAGAGACGAAATTCTTCACCATTATAATCTCATCCACAAAATATGACTCCATAATTATAGTTTATTTCTGTACTAATCGGTGCTGTGGTTTCACGAATCAAGGCCCCACTCCCATCAAGAGCATCGTATTCAAACACAACGTTCGTTGGGCAGGATATCCCATCGAGATTCCCTTCACTATTTGAATTAAATTTACGTGTGGCATCAATAGCGATATGTCATTTATTATAAATGTTAGAAAAAATCTCTTCCTGATTATTTCCAATCGTTAAATCATTCGATAAAATAAATGATGAATTAAAAACAACAATACCTAAAACAAGTGCAATATTGACGAGTAGAATAATATACAAAAATGTAGATGCTATTTTTTGATTTCGCATATTAAAAAATGAGATTAAAATCAATAAAGTCTTCCGTATCAATAATACTCCAAGCTTGTCATTTATTTGAGTCATAATATGACTTGAGTGCGACAATAGTCACATCTAATATCTGATCCCCATTATACAGTACTACTTGAAAATCCTTGGTTGTGAGATTTGGAAAGAGTTTATCATAAAAGAAATTATAATCAAATACCTCCATTACATCAGCATCTATAGCAGTAATTTCCTCTCACGAGAGTGATCGATATCCAATAGATCGATTTGAGTAAATATTATAATCACTATCAGCAACTAAACTCAAGGTATCTGAACTGACTATACCAACAATATATCACTCACTTCGCGCAGGATTCGTCAGCATAACAATATCTAGCCCACTTCCCTCATTCGAATCCTGAAGAATTTCAAAATTTGAATATCATGATCTCGTGATATTATTCAAAGTGTTACGCAACAAAAATACATCGTTCGTCAATTCAGTATGAGAAACGGTTTCAGAAACTTCTGTCACACCATCCGTAATAAAAACCGTTACTATAACCAGTATAATTCCAGTAATAGTCACCGATACGACAAGTTCAACTAAAGTCATGGCTTGTTGCCCAAGAAAGTATTTCATTATTTATAAAAATTCATATAATCTAGCCTAATAGAAAACATTATATTAGTTTGAATATGTTTGTAAATGAAAAATAATAAAAAAGCTGAAAATATAATTGCTGTTATTATAGCTGTTTTTATTCTGTCTTTTGCTCTACTGGGAATCATTAATATCTTGTCATTTAATCATGACGTGAATGAAGAATATCAAGAAGAGATATGGGGGCATATCATAGAGTGAAACATAGATAACCTACTCGAAAAAGTAGATATCGATGCTATTCAGGATAACGAAACTTTTTATATCTATAAAAATACTGCCTCCGGATCATTTGAAACAAAAACATGATCCGCAAACAGTGATTTTCAATATATTGATATATATGGAGAAAATATAGCCAATACACTGGATAACCAGAAAGTCCTCTACTCACAAGAGCTTATCAAAAAGGTAGATATTCTCAGGCAAAATATCTCCCCTGATGAAGTGCCGAACCTCATTTTTCACCTAGATGCAACGAACGTAGATGGAACGAACAATAGTAGTATATCAAACAACGATCCTCTCTCGAGCTGGACAGATTTATCTGGAAATAATATTCATTTTATTCAACCCTCAACCAGTCAGTCCGCTACATTTCAAGAAAGTGCCATTTTTTCAAATCCTGTGATAAATTTTGATGGTGTGAATGACATTTATATACTCGATGGGAATAATGATGGAGCACTGAACTCAGATACTACCATATCTGGTCAAACATATTATTATGATGGAGTACATCCTCTGGTAAATAAAAATCACCACCGATGTAACTGGGTCGATCCTCTCGTTTTTAGAGAAAAGAGTCTTGCTATTGTTCTCCGAACATGAAGTGATGTCAATAGTTCTCAAATGATTTATGAACAGTGAGGGGTCGGAGTGGGTTACAATTTCACTGTTGCAAATGGAAATATATATGCCTGAATACATAATCGATGAAATGGAATAGAGGGGTGTTATAATTATGATGATTATGTATGGTCAGGTTGAGATGTCCGTTCTGTAAATCTATGAGAAGCGATTCCAAATACGATATATTTTATCATGATTACCCATGATGCGACTCATGCAGATACTAGTTTAAATAGTTTAAAGATATATATGAATGGTGAACTGGCAGATAGCCAATACGGGGTTGAAGCAATGCCTCGACACCATAAAGTAGGACTGGGTTGAGTGATTGGATCAAATATAGAACCATACGGTAGTTTTGATGTTATATCATGTCCATGATGAGATTATACCGGATGTGAGTATTTTGATGGAAGTATCTGAGAATTTGCCATGTGGAACTATGCACTGAGTGGAAACGAAGTACAAGGAATGCAAAACTATTTTGTCGATAAATGGATCGAAAATGAATCCACGGTAGAATACAATATTGTCGAAACAAATATTCAAAAAATACAATAATAACCAATAAAAAGAATGAAAAAAAATACGGCTTGATTTACATTTGTAGAACTGATTATCGTAACGGTCATCATAGGTATCATGACCCTGATAGGTTTTATATCCTATATTGATTTTATTTCGGATGCTAGAGACTCGCAGCGTACCTCTGATCTAGCAAAAGTCTCATCTGCGCTAAAAATATTTAAGCAAAAAAGATGATATTTTAGTGCTCCGTGAAATACTCAAAGCGTGGTCAATAACGGATATGAAGTTTTTAATCAAGGTTTTCTCGATACAGATGTTCGACTCCAATCACTCGAATCTATTCCTCTTGATCCGAAAAATAACAACGAGTATTCGTTTTCTATCACATCAAATAGACAAGAATTCCAAATTGCTACTACACTAGAAAATGATGAAACCCCTATAGCTTTTATATCATGAAACTATAGTTCGGTATCAAAAAATGTTCTCCCAAGTATTATTCTCGCTGCCAGTCTAGATGGAACTACTGAAATTCATGATGGAGTATGATCTGGAAGTACGAATCGAATGCTCTTTGTTTTTCATAAACAGGGTGATAATCTTCCCTACACTTTTGAAACATGACTTCCATACAGTGAAGGACTTGATTTTGATGAACTGCTGAATATTGCTGAAAATAACGGATATTTTTGGCAAAACAATGACTACAGAAACTGTATCGAGATATACGAAGACCGAAAATACATCTCTGATTTTACCAACACAGGTGCCACCGAACAATACCAAATTCTCACTTCTTCATGAACCCTCGTCAATTCTGAGTGTAACTTAGAAGATGATAGTTATAATGATAGTTTGTAGGTCATACATTTTTTTGACAAAATATTAAAAATATGAAATAATAATAAGGAAATTAAATTTTGTCACTTACACATGCCTGAAACAAAAAAAATCAATCTCTGAGCACTTCAACAAAACTTTATTACTGATAAAAATAAGGCATCTTCTGAGATCCCTGAGGAAAATAGTACTCCCATTGAAAAAACAAATGAACCTGTTACAAAAAAAGTCGAGCCAGCAGTAGAAAAAAATATACCAGTGATAGAAAAGAAAGAGCCAATTCAAGAAAAAATAGAACAGGTTGAAAAGAAAAAAATACCAAAAATAGTGCTACCTCCGAAACAAACAGCAGGTACATCAACACCAGAAAAAAAATTACAAAAACAAAGTGAGCATACAAAAAACCAAGAACTAAAAACAACTCAACCTACTGAGAAGCAAAAAAAAGCAGATCAAGAAGCAAAAAATAAGGATGTATTTCAAAATTATCAATCTATTTTTACTCGTGAAAGAGAAACGATTCTACAAAAAATAAAAAAAGTAAAGATTATTAAAACCCGTCCTCAACTCGTTTTTGGTCTGATTGGATGTACTCTCACCGTTTTAACAAGTCTTTTTATATTCGACCCTAGTCGACATTCGCTTACTGTTTATAAAGCGAGCTTACTTCAAAGTTATGATTCTCTGCGATGAATAGAAGTAGAAACAGTCGAGCCTATAAAACTAGAGCCCACTCAAAATATCCCAAAAGAAGAAACCATTCAAATAGGTAATCGAACATTTACGATATACTCTCAAGATAACAATTGAAAACAAATATTTGGCTATGATGGAAAAGATTTCACATCTCAAAAAGCATTAGAAAAATACATCAAACTAGATATACTCAAACAGACAAAAGAAAAAATTATCGAACATGTATGAGAAAAATAATCCAAAAATTTGGATTATTTTTTTATTAAAAATAATATATTAAATATAGCAAGTATTTATTTATGATACAGAGCATTATCATGATATAATAAAGTATATAATTTATATACAGCTCCTTATTTCTTTCTCCCCCCCTTTTTTATATCACAATGATAGATATTACTCAACAAGTCAATACTCTGGAAACGAAAAAAAATATTTGAGACATCGTAGAATATGTCTGAAATATTTTTAAGGCTGCTATTGAACAAAAAGCATCAGATATACATATAGAGCCAACTGAAGACTTTGTCATGATACGATTTCGAATTGATGGGGATTTTATTATCTATGATAAAATCCATAACGATCATACTTCTGCTATTACTACACGTCTCAAAGTACTTTCAAAAATTAAAATTGATGAGAACAAAAAACCACAAGATGGGAAAATATCGTATATATATGAAAGTGAAGGATTACCAAATGAACAAATAGATATTCGTCTGTCAACTCTTCCAACCAAATATGGAGAAAAAGTGGTAATGCGTATACTTAGGCAAGATGCATCGCTCACTAATCTCTGAGCACTTGGTCTGATTGATGTTAATATAAAAAAAGTTGAAGAAGCTCTCAAAAGTAAATATGGGATCATGCTCGTAGCCGGGCCAACTGGTTCTGGTAAATCAACGTCTCTTTTCTGAGTACTCAAGCATTTTAATCCACTTGAGTATAATATCTCTACCCTAGAAGATCCGATTGAGTATAATATTGAATACGTCAATCAATCGCAAGTAAAACCAGAAATTGGCTATACTTTTGCATCTGGTCTGAGAACACTGGTTCGTCAGGATCCAGATATCATCATGGTCGGGGAAATACGTGATACTGAAACGGCTGTACTCGCGGTAGAAGCTGCTTTAACAGGACACTTGGTGCTCTCTACTATCCATACCAACTCAGCAACAGCCACCATTCAGCGTCTGATAAACATGTGAGTAGAGCCCTTTCTCCTGGCATCAGCAATGAAGATGGTTATATCCCAGCGTCTCTGAAAAAGACTCTGTCAAAACTGTAAAAAACCCTATATCCCCAAAGAATACGAACAAAAAAAAATACATCAATACCTCTCGCCTATTCTGGATGAAGAAAGTTTAAAAAATATTGAATTTTATGTCGGTGAAGGATGTGAAGTCTGTAATCAAAGTGGATATAAATGACGGATTGGTATTCATGAAGTCCTCATCGTTGAAGACTATATGGAGCCACTCATACTTGAAAAAAAGAGTGCGAATGAAATGGCAGACAGAGCCATAGATCATGGAATGATAACGATCGTCCAAGATGCGCTTATAAAAGCAAGTCTATGAGCCACCACTGTTGAAGAAGCTCTGAAACTCATTTAATTTTTAATCCCCTTTCTTGTCTATGTTTTTTTCGAAAAAAAATAAAAAACATGATATCAATCTCGCGAATATATCGCGTTATAAAGAAGCAATAGAAGTCATTGACTATTATATTGCTGTTGAAGAGTGGGAAAATGCGCATACTGCTCTACAAGAAATCAAAACAAAAGAAAATTTTGCATACAAAGAATTATTACAAAAAATTGATAATGATGGGAGATTTAATCCAAATGAAAAAAATAAAACGATTAAAAGTTATCAAAAAAGAGTCAAACATATATCTAGTCGTGAAGATGTATTGCAAAAAAAAGAAGCTATTTTTAAAGAAAAAGCAGAAAAAGAACGTTTTAAAATACGGTTCAAAAAAATAAAAATAGAACTAGATAAACTACTTGGAGTATGAAAAAATGAAGAAGCTCTCAAAGTATTGTCATGATTTTTAGAAGAAAATAAGTGAAATAAATATGTAGTACAATACTACAACAAAGAGAAAAAGAAAATCGTAAAAAATATAGAAAAATACAAAAAGAAAGAGGCAAAAAAACTCAAAGACAACACAAAATTGGAAGCATTGAAACTCATATGAAGTACAGTGAAAAAAACTACAGAAGAAGAAAGTAGTAAAGATGAATCTGCATTTTTACATAAAATAAAAAAGTCTCTTCATGTATATTCAGCCATCAAAGAAAAAATTAAAAGAAAAAGAATTATTGATGAGATTAATGTGTTAATAGAAGAAGATAGTAAAATTAACCGAGAAATAGCACGGAAAAAACTCGCAAATATTCATACTGGTCTCATAAAAGAAATACGAAAAAGTAATATGACTGGGTATGAGTTATATGGAAAAATTCTCTGAGCAGATAAAATATCTGGTGATACATTTGGTTTTCATGAGGATGATGAAAAATATAGTTTTTTCCTCTGAGATGCGACATGACATGGTATTCGGGCTGGTTTTATTGTCACCCTCTTAACCAGAACTTTTGAAAAATTCGTCAAAAAGTCTTCTCTCGAAAAACTTACCTTTGAGATAAATAACGAACTCAAACAAAACTTACAATCACGAAATTTTATCACCGGAGTATTTTTTCAAATACTTAAAGAAGAACAAGATACAGTACGATTTGTATGAATGTGACATGAACCTCTATTTATATACCGTCATAAAGCTCAAAAAGTAGAAAAAGTGATTCCTGGTTGACTCGCTGCTGGTATCAGAATCATCAAAGATATCAAACAAATGAGGAAAAAAGAATTTAACCTAGCGGATCATGACATTGTCCTCACTTATAGTGATGGTATTATAGAAGCAAAAAATGAAAATGGAGAATATTATGGACAAGATAG
This sequence comes from uncultured Candidatus Peribacteria bacterium, assembly GCA_964522625.1. GTDB lineage: Bacteria > Patescibacteriota > Gracilibacteria > BD1-5 > UBA6164 > JAKVBB01. Next base: position 7,236 of record CAZFWS010000023.1, read on the forward strand.
ATTACAGTCAGCATTTGAAAAAATATGTCAAAAACAATGAAATATAGATAAAATCTATACTGAAATTATTAATGAGATTAAGGAATTCAAGGGTGGTTCTACTAGCTTCCTTGATGATACTACAATTCTTCTCTTTCAAAGAAATACACAAAAAGATATTGTGGTAGATGAGCATGATAGTTACTTACAAAATATCAAAAAAGACCAACATCTCAATGCGAAAGAAGTAAAAAAGCTCACCTGAAAAAGTAAAAGTGAAATTGAAAAAGAACTCGAAAAAATTAAAAAACTCAAGGAAACAAAAAACATTATACGTAGTCTCGAAACACTCTATTACACATGAGAGATGCTCAAATTAAAACAAGAGGCCATTCGATACATTAAAGTTGGGTATATAGATAAAAAGATTAATCTCTATCTAAAAAAAGCGATCGCAAACGAAGGAAAATATAAAATAGAACAGAAAGAAATTAAAATGAGGAATAAATATAATGTCCTCAAAGAATTAGAAAAAAAATGAGATTACGATACCGTAATAGAAGAACTCGAGGATATTATTACAAAAGATGGAAATATTTAAACACTTACTATGGCACTATTTTGAAATACATTTTACGATAAATATGGAAACTTTGATAACTCAAAGTTTATTCGCATGCTCGAAGATACCAAAAAACAGAGGCTCAAAAAAAGTGGGAAAAAAGCAAGCAATGCCAATATAGAGATCCATATGTTTGAAAGTGTTTCAAAAAAAGAGCTCTGGAATTTTATTAATAAGCTCTCTATATTTATCAATTCATGAATAGATATTAAATGAGCTCTCACTATTAGTGTAAAACAAACAAAAAATCCCTATCTCAAAAGAATCACCCAAGAAATCAAAGATAATATTGATCATGGTATTTCTATTAATGAAACGATGGTTAATTACCCAAAAGTATTTGATACACTCACGGTTGCACTCATAAAAGTATGAGAAAAAACATGAAAATTATGAAGTATTTTGGCTGAACTCGATACCAATATGCTCGAAAACATCGAACTCAAAGGAAAGGTAAAATGAGCCATGATATACCCTATTATTCTTTTGTGTCTCACATTTTGTATGGTTATATTTATGATGATTTTTATTGTACCTCGGATCACAGAGAGTTTTGAAAAAGCAGGGAGTGAACTCCCTGGACTCACGCAATTTGTTGTAAATATATCCAACTTTTTTATTAATGATTGGTGAAAACTCATTATATGATTTGTCGGTTTTATTGTGGTATTTAAACTCATAAACATGACATATATAGGACGTTTCACACTCGCAAAAATAACCTATAATCTACCGATTTTTTGATACATTGTCCGTCAATCCAATATAGTATTTTTTATTAAATCATTTACAATTCTCCTTGATTCATGAGTACTGCTACTAGAATCACTCAAAACATCAAGTATTGTCGTACCAAATCTCGCCTATAAAAAGGAACTCGTACGTATTAAAAATGAAGTGGAAGTCTGACTCACGATATCAAAAGCACTCGGACTCAATCTCGATTATGAAGAAAACGTATACCTGAATAAAATGTTTTCTGAAGAATTTGCCTATGTTATATCAACTGGGGAAGAGACCGGGACACTATCTACATCACTGAAAAAAATTGGGAATAATTATAACGGTGAACTCAAGCGATATATTGGGAATCTGTCGAGTTCTATGGAACCGATTATTATCGTTATTGTATGAGCACTGGTTGGGACTATCGTAGTTGCTATCATGCTTCCATTCTTTCAAATGTGACAGATCGCAAAAGATTTATAATAGACTGTTTTATTCTAGACAAATAAAAAAAATCTGCTTCTAGTATATAATTAGATATATATTTATCTTCGAGTCTATTAAAAGGATGCGTTCTGATTTGCTTTTAGGTTTATTTTGGCATAAAATAGAGCAGTCTTTTTATAGACAACAATTATAAAATTTATTTTTTGTATTTTATTTCTTAACATCTTCCTTATATGATGATGAATACAAAAAAACAAGCCTTTACGCTTGTTGAACTAATCGTA
>CAZFWS010000024.1:0-7516 GCA_964522625.1 uncultured Candidatus Peribacteria bacterium
AAAAAATACTCGGGAGGTGTTTTGTTACTCACGAGTATAGAGATTTTCTAAGTGGTACCTGAAGTGGGAATCGAACCCACACTCCCGAAGGAAGGGGATTTTGAGTCCCCCGTGTCTACCAATTCCACCATCCAGGCAAATGATAATAGAAAGTTCTTAGATTATATAGATTTTAGTGTTTTTGCAAGCAAATATTATATTCTGAGCTATTGAAAAAAAGAGTGTATTGAGACAATAGACTTTCATTTCCCAAAAAACCCAGTAAAATAGGGTCAATTATTATTCTACCCACCCCTCCATGAATTCATCCGACCACTGACATGACGAAATAAATGATACCCTGATAGTTGGAATATATGCAAAATGAAAAGGAAACTTCTGATTTGTAGATGTAGAAGACCGAGAAAAAGGGTATTTTATATTTGGTGGAAATTCTGGAACCGCTATGCCAGGTGACACAGTCCAGGCAAAAGTAAAAATGTTTAAAGGACGAGAAGAAGCAACGATTGTAAAGGTATTAGAACGAAGAAAAGAACCTATTTCATGAGTATTTCAACAAGTAAAAGGAAAAGAATTTGGTTTTGTGGTTCCCAGTAATCCAGATTTTTCAAAAGATATTTTTATCCCAGCTCGAAAGAAAAAATGAGCGAAGCATGACGATATGGTTGCGATTGAAATAGTTGGATGGACCGGAAAAAATCCCGAAGGGAAAGTCATCAAAAAACTAGGAAAAACAGGGGAGCGAGGAGTAGATATATTGGCTATTGCAGTTGAAAATGGAGCCAGACTGGGTTGGAATGATGCGATACAAAAACAAGCGAGCTTACTAAGTAACCCAAGTGCGAGTGAGATAGAGTCTCGAACGGATCTTAGAAATATACTGACTTTTACCATTGATGGACCAGATAGTAAGGATTTAGATGATGCGATCTCTATAGAGGTGTTGAAAACTCCTCAAAACATGACCTCACCCCCAACCCCTCTCCTGCAAGGAGAGGGGAGCTTGAGTTATAAACTCTCAGTACATATTGCGGATGTGACTCATTATGTGACCGAAAATAGTCCGATTGATCAAGAGGCTCAAACACGAGGAACCTCTATTTATTTAGTGGATAAAGTGATCCCAATGTTGCCAGAAAAACTTTCTAATGGACTCTGTAGTTTAAATCCTCATGAGACAAAACTATCCCTGACCTGTGAAATGATCATCAATTCAGCAGGACATATTATGGAATCAAAGGTCTATGAATCCGTGATAGAAAGTGATTACAGATTGACCTATGAAGAAGTAGATGATATCGTCAGTAAAAAAATAGTATCTGGAGATATGCTCGAATTTGGATGAGTTGCATCTGATACATTAGTACAAGCACTTCAAATCGCAGATACATTACAATCTATTCTTACCCAATACAAAACAGGACTGGGAGTGCTGGGATTTGATTTTCCAGAACCAAAAATAGAACTGGATGACACGGGACATCCAATAGCTTATAAACAGTATCCAAAATACCGATCAAACAAGATGATCGAAGAATTTATGGTCAGTGCCAATGAGTCGGTTTCAAAACAATTTCATAACGGTCCTTTTGTATATCGTACCCACGAAGCTCCTGATGTAGAAGATCTAGAAAAACTCTATAAAGTGGTTTCAAATTTTGGATATACACTTGAAAATATTAGAAATATCTCTCCAAAAGATGTATCTGATCTGCTCAATAAAATTGCCGGAACTCCTCAGGAGAAACTCCTAGGAAGAATTATTCTTCGAAGTCTTAAAAAAGCGAACTATACCCATGAACTTGTGGGGCATTTTTGACTCGCACTCAGTTATTACAGTCACTTTACTTCACCAATCAGACGATATCCAGACCTACAGATTCATCGAATTATAAAGGAATCACTAGCTGGATGAGGACTCAAAAATACTCGAAAAAAATACTATTCTGACCGACTCCCAAGTCTCTGTCAGCAAAATTCCCAATCAGAAATTGCAGCGCAAAGCATGGAATACAAAATTCGCGATATGATGGCTGCAAAATATATGCAGGACAAGGTTGGACAGACCTTTTCAGCTACGATATCTGGTGTCATGCAAAAATGATTTTTTGTAGAACTGGAGAGTACCATTGAATGATATGTTCGAGTCGATACACTGGATGGATTTTTTGACTATAGAGAGGATATTATGGAGTTAAAATGCGGAAATATATCCTATCAAATAGGGAAAAAAATACAGGTTCAGCTGGTATCGGTAGATATGACTTTGTACCAGATAGATTTTGAGATAGAAAAAAAATAATTCCAAATTTGGAATTATTTTTTTAATTTGATCCTGCTTTTACTAGATACTCACACGCTATTTTATCCATACTCATGATATGACCATTCAACCAAGGAGCGAGTTTGTCTTCTAGGTATGATTTGAGGCTATCAACATCTTTTTCTCGTCTCCATTCTCGTCTGGCTTCATAGAGTTTTTGCAGAGCACAATCATGTGCATACTGATGCCTATTTGCAGCAGGGTAGTGATAAGTAAACATTTTTCTCTCTTCTGATTCAAAGTGTTTTTCAACGTCAAGTACCAGTTCATCGAGTTTTTTATCTATTTTTTTCTTCTTTTTTTTGAGTACTAATTCATGAAGATCATTGAGAATTTTGATTTCTTTATAGTGCAATTTATCAATAGAAAGTAGGTTTTCTAAATACAGTTTTGCAACGAGCATAAGCAGTTATATTATATATCTAATACATATATTACATCATATATAAAAAATTATGTCAAAAAATAGGGGTGATTTTTTTGTGTGAGCAGGAGTGATATGATATAATGGAGATAATATTTGTTATGAATAAAAATTATGTCTGCACCAATTCGTGAATCAATACCAGTTTATACAGCTTCTGAAAAAGAAAAACCTGATAATCTCAAAGATCAACTCGGGGAATTAAAAGACGATATGCCAAAAACCCTTTCACTCAAAGAAAAACAGGAGATGCAAAAAATATCTCACAGTGATTTTTTGAAATACTCAGATATGGACCGACTCAGATTAATTACAGAACCAAGTATTTTGGTTGTAAATTCATGAGATAGGGTTACTTTTAATTTCAATTTTACAGGAAAGTGAGATAATGAAGGACTTTATATGAGTACCACAGCAGGGCAAGTACTCCCAGATTCTGTAGGGAGTGTAAAAATATGAGATACAGAGTACTCACGATCGAGTTTAGATGGAGAATTTTTTGATGTAAATAATAACCGTTTGGTTATTAAAACAGGGACTCAGATAGATATCCACACGATAAGAACTCGATCACAAATGGTGACTATGATGGAAGAGGCAGATCAAAAATTATGAAATTATGAAGGAACAAAACAAGAAGAAATTGCTCGTGAAGCACTTCATAGGTGATTTGATCCAGGGTTTGTTATTTCTTTGTTCGCTTCTTTTAATATATCAGATATTGCACTTGAAGAACTGTTTACTGAAATGGATCGACAAAGAGGCTTTATGCAGCTATCATCGTGAGATGATAGACTTAAGAGATTATTAATAGCACGTTTTTTTAATAAATCACAACTTATAGAAACAGAAAAGACAGTAGAATGATATAAAAATGCAGCACAACAGATTGCTCGATGAAAATGAATTCCAGAAGATATTTATGTGAATTTAGTGAATAAAGAAAATCGTAGGTGGAATCCGACTATTAAAAATCCAAAATCAACAGCATATGGTTTAACACAAATTATTGATGGCACATGGAACCGACCATCTGTATGAAAGTGACTTGACCGTTATGATCCAATAGATCAGCTCATAGCATGAGCAAATTACCTGAGTTACATAAAGAATTACAAAAATTGTAGTTGGGAGGAAGCAACAGCATTTTATAATACATGAGAATGATTTGATAAAGATAGTCTTGATCCGATTAGTGATACAGTACTATCATGAAACTTAGAATCTATTGTATGGCAAATACCATGAATGTATGGTAAATCAGCTTTAGAGCTGAGTGGACAGGTGACGAAACAACAATATTTTAAAGCTGCATCAGCATATTATTCATGAATTGATTATAGAAATATTGCATAATTTATTAAAAAAAGGACTTGCAAAATAAAAAATTTATTGACAAAGGTATATTGTGTAAATATAATGACCATAGGTCATTTTTTAAAAATGCATTTCAGGCGATATAAAAGAGAGTATTTTTATAATCAAATATAGATTATGACTATCAATACTGCATCATCAGTTCAGGAAGGAGGAGAAGAAACTTGTAAAGAGCAGGGTGTTTTATCAAAAGTAGTTGAAAAACTCCGATCATCAACTTCAGCTAAAGCTGGGATGTTAGCGTTATCTCTATCATGTGCTCAGTGAGCACTTGCCAACCAAACTACAGAAAAGGAAGTGCGTGAACAACTTATAAGTATGTGAGTTGCACCAACAGAAGTGCCTCATGTTACAATAGTATGAACGGGAGAAAAAGAAATTCCTCAAAAACTGGTACCAAAAGAATCTATCTTTTGAGAAGAGTTTAGCGTTGAAAATATATCATCTCAACTGGAAAAGATTGCTCAACAGATGAACGAAGAATTTGGTTCTCAATATATATCATGAGATTGGACAGGTCGTATGTCTGAAGTAAAACCACTTAAAGACGAAGTAAATATGCTGAATGCCTATGTAACATCTCTTCCAAAAGATATAAAACCTCTGGATGCGTGGCAAGCTATGACATCTCTTCTTGCTCTAGATAGAGCTGATACCTTTGCAGATAACAAAGCGCTTGAGTTTATCTTACTTGATAATGTATATCGAGTATTAAAAGTCGTAAAACCAGAGCTAGCACAAAACGCTATTACACTTAAACTCCCTAAAGAATTTGATAACAAAACCTACACATATGTAGAATCTAATTTTGAAAATATTACAGAGGTAAATAAATACCTGAATAATAAAATAGGAGCGGGTAAGATGATTGATTGGGAACAAAATTATCAAGAAATAGTCACATTAGCTAGAGAAGAATTTAAAAAAAATGCGATAGCTGAATATACTAGTGATGATTTTTGATTCACTCTTGAAGAAGCTACGGAGATGGTAAGTGATGAGCTAGATTCAACTCTTGGAAAAATACTCAATGGACTGAAAAAAACAACTGGATCAGTACCAAATCCTTGGGTAGAAACCATTGTTGATTATGTGCCAAATACAGCGTATAATCATTTCCAATGACTTCCAGGAGATTATAATATGGTGTATAATGTTGTAAACTGAAAAAAGTTATCACAAGAATTAGATAAGGTAACAAAAGAATGAGAGGCATTAGATAGATGATTAAGTAAATTAGGAGTATAATTTTGGAGATTTATTTGATATATGATAAGATATTATAAGTAATTTATAATATCTTTTTTTATGTCCTCGGAGGTAGCATGAAATAATCTGGATATACCATCAAGTATAGAACAACCAAATGATATAGAAGTTCGATTAAATGATATTGAACAATCATATGCACAATTTTGATCTGGTTTTGAAGAATTTTCGAGTTATGTTTCTCAATTAGATTCTGATCATCAAGAACAAATATTATCAGTTTTTGAAGATTCGGGAAATAAAAAATCAATTATCAAGTACTTTAGAAAAGAATGAAAACCTTTTCCAACAAGTGAAACCATAAACTTTTTTAAGCAACAGTTTTTTGATGATTATACTACTGAAGAAGACCAAGAGCAAACTGAAGAAAACCAAGAGCAAACTGAAGAAATCGAACAGTGAGATGTAGAAAACCAACAAAAGATTCAAAAATATGTTAAAATAGCAGATAGATTAAAAGCTTTTGCAAAAGAAACAAGTATAGGTACATTCATCAATCTTGTAGAAAAACTTGAGCAATGAGAAATTTCTGCAGATGATATGGATAAGAAGCTTACTCCAGAACTCGTTGAGGATATTGCTAAATACCTCATACAAGAAGAATGAGTCGAAAGTGAAGCGTATCAAGAATTTAAAAGAACGGTTTCATCCATCAACCCTTCGTTTAAAAATGTTTTTGCTAACATAGAACGAAGACAACTCAATGTTGAGAACTATGAGAACTGAAAAACCACTAAACTTGAAGATGTTGTTTCAAAAACATCCCTCTACAATGGAAATATACAAAAAGACGGAGATTTTTTAGTAAGTGGAGACATCAAACTCGATATATGAGAAATCCCACCCGTTCGATACCTACAGTCTGTAGAAAGCGACTATGCACTCAAAACAGATATGCCTATTTGAGATTTTAGTGAAGCAGTATTGAATTATGAGCGATCTATGAATCAGATACGACCAGAAATAGATGCTAATAAACAAAAATATAACACATATAATGGAGTACACGAAAAAATATCTGCACTTGATTTTCAAAATACAGATAATATTGATGTAGCATATCAAGTGATACTACAAGAAGTTCCATATATCAGTGATAAATCTGGACTCAAAAGTAGACTAGAATCACTTTCTGATGCTGATCCTATTTCACCAGAAGAAGCAGAACAATTAAAAGAAGATGTACTCAGCTCTATAAATCAATTGATTCAAGAAGTAGTCGTATCTGCAAGAGAACTGGATGAAAAAATAAAGAAAATAGAATGAACATATGATAGAGAACTGAAAGAAAAACAATCTATATATGTAGAAAAACTCAAAGAACAAGACGAGCAAACACGAACAACACTTGAATTCCTCCACAATACTGGTTTTGACCTACTCCCAAAATCATTCACAGACCAAATTATAACAGAATTACAATCAAATAGCCTCACTGTTGAGTGAATGAATCTTGATCCTCAGCGAATTAATCTAGTCGAAGGAACATTTGGTGAATCAAAAGCAGAAGAAGATGGAGATATGTGGAAGCGGAATCTCATACAGTTTATGAATAAAATGCTTTACGGAGAAACGCAACCAGAAGACACAATTTTAAACGAACAAGCACTTCTCTCTGTAAATGGTGCACAAGTAGACCCTACCACATTTAAATCACTTCTGAAAGAAACGGGTATTATGTCAGATGTTAGTTTTAACATAGAAGTAGCACGAACCAACCTCCGAAGTAGTAATCTAAAAGACAGTTCTGGAAGTAATGTAGTAGATAGAAATGGAAATGTTATCAAAACAGGTGTGTATGATGATGAAGAAGACGGAGAATAACATATTCTTGAACCCACATCATAAATATATATAATACTCATATATCTATCCAAAAAACCATTTCTCCCTTGCACTAAAAATATATTTGTATATAATTCGTATATATTATAAAAAGGAGGAATAATATAAAACCTTTTTTAATATATTTATATTATTAATCATAGAACATATGAGCAACACAGAATTTGAAAATAAAGTACTCAAGACTCTTGATATAATTCAGTGAGATGTCTGAATGCTAAAGTCTGATGTCTGAACATTAAAATCCGATGTCTGAATACTAAAATCCGATGTCTGAA
>CAZFWS010000024.1:7616-9184 GCA_964522625.1 uncultured Candidatus Peribacteria bacterium
ATTAGTTTTTATACAAATATCGCAAAAGGAGGAAATGTATCTACATTGCAAGAATTTTTAGATGCAAAAGAATACCAAAAATTTGATATCATGGACGGTGACCAAGTAAAAAACCTCAAATTTATAGATATGTGTACGGGGCCTCATGTAGCATCGACGAGCGAATTGGATGCCAATAGTTTTAAACTGGCTCGAGTAGCAGGGGCATATTGGCTAGGGGACAGTGATAACAAACAACTCACACGAATCTATGCCTATGCATTTAACGATAAAGCAGAACTGGATGTGCATTTAAAAATGCTCGAAGAAGCGAAAAAACGAGATCATAGAATACTTGGTAAAAAATTAGATCTCTTTGCTTTTTCTGATTATGTATGACCAGGACTACCACTCTTTACTCCAGCTGGAACGGTGATTCGAGAAGAACTCCAAAAACATATAGAAGCAGTGTGTCGTAAATATGGTTTTCAAAAAGTATGTACTCCACATTTATCAAAAATAGATTTATTTAAATGTTCAGGACATGCTTATAAATTTAGTGAAGAGTTGTTTCATGTAACATCTGGTCACTGACATGAAATGGTATTAAAACCAGTACAGTGTCCGCATCATACACAACTCTTTGATTCAAAACCACGATCATACCGAGACCTCCCAATTCGGTATATGGAATCTGAAAAACAATACCGAGCAGAACAAAGTGGTGAAGTATGAGGTTTATCACGAGTATATGCTATCACGGTTGAGGATGGGCATGCTTTTTGTAGAGTGGACCAAATCAAGGATGAAGTGATAAATATTATCAATATTATCAGAGACTTTTATACCGCTTTATGACTTTGGGATAATGTTTGGGTAAGTTTATCTGTCAGAGACTATTCAAAACTCGAAAACTATATCGGGGAAGAAAAAGATTGGGATACGGCTGAATCTATGCTTGAGGAGATTTCAAATGACCTATGACTCGATGCTAAAAGATGTGAAGGAGAAGCAGCCTTATATGGACCAAAGCTCGATTTTATGTTCAAAGATGCACTCGGAAAAGAGATTCAAATTCCAACGGTTCAACTGGATTTTGCGACTCCACAACGATTCGAACTCAGTTATACCGATTCCACCTGAGCAGATATTACACCAGTGATGATCCATAGGGCCATTTTAGGATCATACGAACGATTTATGATGCTGGTTATTGAACATTTTGCAGGAGTATTTCCTCTTTGGCTGGCTCCACGACAAGTTATTGTGGTTCCAGTTGGGGAAAAATTTATAGACTATGCAAAACAGGTAGAACAACAACTTCTTGCATCAGATATTCGAGTTACAGGTGATTATAGCACTGATGGACTCAATAAAAAGGTTCGAAATGCAGAGAAAATGCATATTAACTACATCCTAGTGGTTGGAGAAGAAGAAGAGAATAACAACACTGTTTCAGTCAGAAATTATAAGACCAAAGAGCAAACAGGAGAGAATACAAGTGATTTTATAGCACGAGTGGTGAGTGAGATTAAAGAGAGAAGTTTATAATACTTCTCTTCTTATTTTTTTAGAGTTTTTTATATGAA
>CAZFWS010000025.1:0-8786 GCA_964522625.1 uncultured Candidatus Peribacteria bacterium
AGTTATGAAAAGACAGCAAAGATCTGACTCTTGCTGCATCAGAATCTTCAGCACCCGTAGTAAAGAAGAAGAGAAGAAGGGGATGATGATGAGGAGGATGATGATGATGAGGTGGATGATCTAGCTCAAGTTCAAGTTCTAGTTCAAGTTCTAGTTCTAGCTCAAGTTCTAGTTCAACTACTCCAGACCCAACCACACCAGAACCAGAGACACCAGAAGTTGAAAACAGCCTTCCAGCTCTTTCTTTTGTTGGTATTTCATCATGAGCTGTATTAAATGAGGGAGATGCCTTTAGTTTTGAGATAGAAACTACAGATGCCGATGGAACGATAGCGAGTACTTCACTGTATATTAATGATCAATTTGTACGAAATGAATTAAACCCTCCTTATATATGGCAAAACCCCTATGATACAGAAAACTTTAATACTTTTTTAACGGTTGGATCACATGTCCTCCGAGCAGTGAGTACAGATAATGCTGGCTGAAGTAGTGAAGTGAGTATTGCTCTCACGATTGAGGCAGATACACCAACTCCACCAGTAACATCAACTCCTCTAATCCAGCCAACTCCACCAGTAACATCAACTCCTGGAGCGATAACAGAATGTAATGATGGTATAGATAATGATGGAGATGGTCTTACAGATTGGCAATATGATATGGGTTGTTCCGGCCCGAATGACACTACAGAGATGGCTCTTTCACGAAGTGAAGAAGATGGATGGACGACTTTTAATCTCAGTTCTGATTCTAGAGTTATTTATGTAAGTTCAAGTGAAGGGGATGATGCAAATGATGGACTTACTCCTGAAACGGCAAAAGCTACTCCTGAGGCTGGTTTTGCTATTGTGAGAGATGGTTATCCTGATTTTCTTCTGCTGAAGCGAGGTGATACCTGGAGAGATACTACGCTAACCAGGAGAGACTTGGGTGATGGCAGGGTAGGTAGAGTTCCTTTTAAATCCGGTCGAAGCGAAACAGAGAAGTTTGTAGTGAGCTCGTATGGTGACTCTACTGAGAGACCACGACTTGAGATCGAAACACATTTTATTAATAATAATGGATATCCATATAATCATATAGCGATTTCTGGTTTAGCATTTATTTCATATAAAAAAGAGCCGAATACTCCTGATTTTGATGGTTCAAGTGGTGGTGCTGTACGCTTTGTGCCTTATCCTGAGAGAAGTAGTGATCTTTTATTAGAGGATAATTATGTTCAGTACGGTGAATTTATTATGTCAGGTATAGATGATATTGAGTTGCGTAGAAATGTAATTTATAAAAGTTATCATATTGGGACCTGTTTATTTCGAGAGGATGGTACGCGACATCTAAATGGTGATTCAGGACATAGACCCTCGGGGATGTTTATGGGTTGAGATACTAATGGGGCTTTATTAGAAGAAAATATCTGGGATCATAACGGTTGGAATGCAGATATTCCTATTGGTGATGCGAGTAATCCAGGTGCATGTGCCACGATATATAATCATAATGTGTATTTAGCTGATGTGAAAAATGTAACTATTAAGAATGATGTGTATCTTAGAGCTTCGAGTATTGGGGTAAAAGTTTCTGGTAATAAGAGCTGAGGAATTGATGGCTTAACGATTGAAAATAGTCTATTTGCGAGTGGTGAAATTGGGATTTCAATGTCAGGGAATGGAACAATGGCTGATACTCATAACAATGCCATAATAACGAATAATGTATTTACTGATATCAATTGATTTAACGCGACAGGACGAGATCTTTCATGGGGTATATGGATTAAAAATAATAATAATACTCACTTTGCGAATAATTATTTTGTAAACCCTCTTGTTACCCGCAACTCATTTGCTTTTGGTTTACAGGGTGAGAGTAACCGAGAGGTATTGGTGGAAAATAATACAATACATGGCTATAATAGAGCCTTGTATGTGAATAAGACTCCTAGTTGGGGTGATCTCACTATTCGTAATAATCGATTTGTTACCAATTCTGGCACATCATCACTTATATCTCATCAGGGTGATTTTTCTCAGGTGACATATTCAGGAAATGAGTATTTTTCAAATTATACGTCAAGCTCTGAAAATAGAGATGGTTGGTTTAATAATGGTTATCCATTTTTGAAAATAGATGCATGGCGAGATCGTTCAGGTGAAACAGATGCGAGTATATCTACTTATACTCCATCAGATCCAGGCCGTAATGTAGATAGTTACGCAAACTTTCTCGACATTGGTACTACGCTTGATGATTTTGCGAGAGAAGCTCGACAACAATCTCGTTTTAATTATCGGCCTGAATACGAAGCTATAGCAGTTAATGCATATATTAGAGAGGGATACGAAGATTAATATCTATTTCACTCAATAACCAAAAAAACAGTCCTCTTATGACTGTTTTTTTAGTCCTGTAGCCCGTTTTTTTATACTAAGAAGCCATATTTTTTATTGTACTTATCTGCTAAATATCAATTTTTTTCTGATAGAATTGTTGCTCTCCCGTCTTCATTAAATATCAATGTTTCTCTTGCTAGAATAACTTTTTTTTCTGGTTTTGAAAATAACCAGTGTAAAAACTGTACAATTAATATCCATCAAAAGCTCAGCAATATAATAACTAAATTAAAAATACCACTTTGAGTTTTGTATTGTACTAAATATAGTTTTCGGGATACTACATCATAATTTTCAATCTGCCATCAAAGCCTGTAAATTGAATATGTTCTCCGAAGAAATTTTTTATATCTTGAAACTATCAAATTAAAATCCATAGATAAATAGTTTAAGGGTAAAATAATAATTAATTTTTAGTTTAGATATAAGCGATACTTTGTAAAAGAAATATTTGTACTTATTTTTCTCAAATAAATTTTATTAATTCATCTTTAAAAACACTTTTATCAAACTTTCTTGCCTGTTTTACACAAGCTTCTGGATTATATGTATTCGCAATATTTTTAGTATCAAAAGCCCTGAATTTCTCTATAAAATCATCTCATGCAGGGGAATCGAAAAATTCGCCTGTTATTCCGGCCAACACGGTCTCAGTCAGTCATCCACCATTATAGGCAAATATAGGTTTTCCAGCAGCCATCACCTCGATGGGAACGATTCCAAAATCTTCTTCTCATGGAAATATCAGACCACGACTTTCTTGAATGAGCTGAACAAGGTCTTGGTCATATTTTGCTCATACAAATGATATATTAGAATGAGAGCTCATAGATTCGAGTGTATTTTTATAATCACCCGCTCAGATAATCACCAATTTTTTCTCAGGCATTTCATTAAATGCTTGCACAGCAATATCTATGTTTTTAAATTCAGTCAGCGCAGAGAGGATAATATAATAGTCACCAGATATGGGTGTATCAGTATAAAAACGCATTGTATCAACCGGAGGATAGAGAATTTCGGCATTTTTTCGGTAGTATTTTTGAATACGATTCTGTACGTTGTTAGAATTTGCGAGTCGTATATCTACTCGCTGAGAAGCCATATAATCCCACTGCCTGAGTTTGAGAAGCAGAGAGTTAAATACATATCATCTGAGCCCCGATGCAAAACCTAATGATTTTTTTGATTCATTGGTCCAATCCCAGAGATACCGAGATGGAGAATGATAGTATACAATACATTTTGTCTCTGGCTTGGTAATAACTCCATGAGCAAAGCCACTGGAACTGATCAGTACAACATCATATTCACTCAAATCTAATTGTTCTACACTTCGAGCCATCCATGGTAAGCACCACCGTTGTTTTTTACATATATTATATATTTTTTGACTTGGGAGATTGAAACAACTGGGATGAAGAGAGTCTTTTGGGAAGTGTTGACTCATATGTTTTTCATCATAGAGGAGTGTATAGAGTGTCGCATCAGGAAAAATTTCTCATATGTTCTGTACTACTTGTTCTGCTCCTCCGAATTTTACCAGCATTTCATGTACGATAGCGATTTTCATCTCTGTTTGTTATGTGTTATATTTTTTCCTTATTCTCCTCCCTTTTTAAGGGAGGTCTCTGAAATGGAGTGAAAGAGGGTGGGTTATTTAGGTTAAATATAATTATTTTTTGAAAAAAACGAATTTTTTCTTAGTATCATGTTCAGAATATTCCTAAAAAAAAGTGTTATGCGATATCTGTGAATAATATATATAGCAGTCATATGTATGGTGTCGATATACCATACTGTATATTGAGCAGAAGAAGATAATACAAACATTAATTCTGCTGAATTTATTATTCCTGTTGATAGTATTTTTCAAACATGAGTCAAAGTAGGGAGTAATCAAGACTCTGCTAAATCAGCAAATTTTGTACTTGGAACTATTATTCAAAAACTCATGATAGGACTTGGAAGTATCGCAGCAGTTATTATGAGTATTGGTGCTGGATATATGATTTTAAATGCAGGTCAGGATGAACTGCTCAGTAAGTGAAAATCTATTTTTATGTCATGAATCATTGCGATGGTTGTTTCACTCACTTCGTATTATCTCGTGAGCTTGGTTCGCTATATTTTGTTTAATTAAAATTTGATATGTTTCGAATGATATTATTGATATTATGAATAATGAGTTGGCTCTGGATGGGGCAAATGACTTTCGCAGAACCACCAGCAGTGAATTGTTTTGGTTTACCTGGTTGTGTGGATGGTGATATCTCTGATCCTCAGGCACCGACGATTGCAGATAATACAGCTGGAAAATTTATCGGTGATTTGATATCTCAACTAATCCAGTATGTCGCTGCGATTGCAGTGATTGCATTGATGTGAAGTGGTATTATGTATCTGGTCTCTTCAGGAGAAGAAGAAAAAACTAATCGAGCAAAAAAATGGATTATTTGGTCACTCGTTTGAGTAGTCCTTTCTATATCTGCATATGGTATTATTGAGCTCGTGAATACCTTTCAAATTTAATTTTTTTCTGTTATTGTATGTTTACAAAAATATTTCTATTTCTCCTCACTTATTCATGTATATTATGAGCAGGGTTTTCAGCTGATAAAGCTGCGATTAAAAATGCCCTCTTGAATGATAATCAAACATCTGGTACCACAGCAGTATTTACAGAGAGTGACGATGGGCTCAGTGGTTTTAATAGAGTGTTAGAATTTATCACACAGTCTCTTTCTACATTTTTGTTTGTCATTGCTGTTGGGATGTTTCTTTTTATTGGGATTCGACTCGTGGCAGCCAGATGAAATCCAGAAGAATTTAGCAAGGCTATAAAGTCATTTATATATGCGATTGTTGGTATTTTTATCGTTTCTGCTGCATGGGCTATTGTACGTATAGTAGCATGATTTTCTACTACTTCAACTTTTTAATATTATGAAAAAAATAATTATACTTCTTGGAATATTTTTAATTGGATATCTGACTATGACAGCTCAGATCTTTGCTGATTGTATATATTCAACATGATCAAGTGTAGCTGCGAATCTGAGCGAGTGTCTCGGAGATGCTTCCGTAGTACAAACAGGTGACAGTCTAGAATTAGAAAAGAGTTGATTTTCAAATACGCTTCAAAACTGGATCACCAATATATCTATATTTTTATATATTTTTGCGATCGGGTCTATTGTATATGGAGGTTTGATGATGACGCTTTCCACCGGGGATGATGAAAAAATTAAAAAAGCAAAAGACATTGTTATTTGGGGTATTGTTGGATTTTTGGCATTGATTTCTATATCTGCTATTTTAAAACTGATTGTATCTGTTATTTATTGAGTCGGGGGATAATATGAAGGAAATTCAAAACGAAATATATTTTAGCCTGTGAATATTTATTCTGTTAACATTATTTTTTAGTGGGGTTATTTTTGTGATGAGCTACCATTTTTTTGATGCCGAGTCAGAACATGTGCATCATCAAGAGTCTTTTGTTGAACCACATAGTAATATGCCCACAGATATCGAAGCTCTGTATAGTGCCTATACAATTCCTGAATCTACGATTGAATTTTATTATATCCCTCAGTCTTTGATAGAAACAACTTCAATGTATAGTGATGCACTGGCTCGATTTTTATACAGTGATACGATTTATAAGAGTATTCAACATTTATGAATTCATATGTATGAACAAGCGGATAATGTACGCTGAAATATGCGTCATGCTACGCTCAGATTTTTTGGGGTACATAACATGTCAGTATGAGAATTTTTATCTGTAGGAATTCATGAATTTGCGCATTATTTTGATATCTATATTTTAGAAAAATCACTTTTTCAGGATGTGAGTCGATATTTTTATGATATTAGTTGGGAATCTACGAAGGTGATTGTATCAGGACAAAAATCAACTGATTTTGTTTCTGGTTATGCTATGACGAATAAATATGAAGACTTTGCGGAAACATATACTTATTTTGTTCTGCATAATGATGATTTTTTTCTGAAAGCGCAACAATCAGAAATACTACAAAAAAAATATGATTTTTTTGGAAAATTTATTTTTAAAAAACATACGTTTCAAAATACAGATTTTTCTATCGACAATAGGGTGAAATCATATTATTGGGATATTACAAAGATAGATATAAATCATAAAAAACTATTGCAGTATCTCGAAAAATAAATATACTCGCACCTGCCAACTAGGATATTTGAGTTTTCTTTTATAACTCACATAAGAATATTCTACACATAAAAAAGCAACTTCGGTCATGAACATATATCATGTTTCTGTTTCAATACATATTCTTATACAAATATATTCGCTATAATAGAGCAAGATTTTTTTGTTATGACCTCTTATTTTATCATTTATTACCTATAATACATGGACGACTTTTTACAAGATCTTGATAATGAACTCGCTGGAATGCAATCAAGTGAAAAAACTTCAAATGACACATGATCTGTCAATTCAAAAACACCAGAAAAACCATCAAAAAAACAAGAATCAGATGGAAAAAATACTCCGCAAAAACACGGAGCAAAAAAATCACACCCTCATAAACAGGGATGAAAACAACAACACAAAAATAACCACGCACGAAAACCAGGTCGTGATGGAGAAGTGCGAGGTCGATTTGCCTCAAACTTTCCAGATACAAAATTCTTTCTCCCTTCTCTTCGAGAAGGATATTCACGATTTATGGCTATCGGTTGAAATAATGAAACCGGTTCAAAAAATATGAACATGGTTCAATATGGAGACGATATTTTACTTATTGACTGTGGGGTTCAATTTACGGATGCCAGTTTACCAGGGGTAAATTATGCGGTACCAGATGTATCATTTTTAACAAAATATACGAAAAATATCAAAGGTATTGTGGTAACACATGCTCACCTGGATCATATTGGTTCACTGAAACATGTTCTCCCAGCACTGGGAATGCCAACGATCTATGCTACTAAATTGACACTCGGGTTTATCAAAAAACAACTCGATGAAGCAGGACTTATGAAGCATACTGTGATGGTAGAAGTGGATGCAGGAAGTCGAGAAAAAATGAAAATCGGACAGTTCGATGTTGAATTTTTTAAAGTAAATCACTCAGTTCCAGACTGTGCAGGTCTCTATATAGAAACACCAGGTGGTGCAAAATTTATGCATACTGGGGATTTTAAAATCGATCATACTCCAGAACTGGATGATCCAGCAGATCTCGAAAGAATTGAAGAAATTGGGAAACGAGGGATTACATTATTTTTATCAGATTCTACCGGTTCAACGCGAAAAGGGTTCTCAATGAGTGAGAAAAATGTTGGGGAAGCACTGGATAAAATTGTAGCCAACCATACGCAAGGACGACTGATTATTGCGGCATTTTCTTCGTGGATATCACGAGTACAACAGCTCGTTGACTCTGCCGTTCGGTATGACAAAACCATTTTCTTAAGTGGGCGAAGTATGATTGAAAATGTTGCGATCGCAAAAGAACTGGGGTATCTCAAAATTCCAGATGGAAAAATTAAAAAAATGACTCCAAAATCAACACAATGAATTCCTCCACATAAACAGATTATTATTACTACTGGGAGTCAATGAGAACAGTTTTCAGCACTGACTCGAATGGCCGAAGGACGACATAATGCACTGGAAATAGTATCAGGAGACACGGTTGTGTTCTCATCAAGTATTGTTCCTGGGAATGATCGATCAGTTGTTGGAATTATTAACAAACTTATCAAGCTTGGAGCAAATGTTCTGACCAAAGATGATGGTGAATACCATACGGGTGGACATGCATTTCAAGAAGAACAAAAAATCTATCTCGATCTGGTAAAACCAAAGTATTTTGCACCAGTATACGGAGATCTTTATTTCCGAACAGTACATAAAAATACAGCAGTATCTATCGGGTTTAAAGAAGAAAATGTTCTCATGCTAGAAAACTGACAGATTGTCGATTTTGCATCAAAAACTGGAAATGTATTTAAATCACGCATCAAAGCTCCTATTCAGGATATCATCATTGATGGACATGGAATGGGGCTCGCAACTTCACACGTTATTAAGGCCCGAGAAAAAATGATGGATGGTGGGGTACTCGTACTCAGCTACAAGGTAGACAAAAAAACCAAAGCACTTCTCTGACACATTAAACTTGAAACTAGAGGACTAGTATACATCGATGAGGTACGATTCATTCACCGAATGATTATCAAAAAAGCACGTGATGTGTACGAGCACACGATTAAAGATGTTCCAGATATTGAGGAAAAAGATATGTTCAAAATTATCCGAGATGACATGGAAACATTTATCCTTAGACGACTCGATCGATCACCGATGATTATTCCGATGATTACGGAGGTGTA
>CAZFWS010000026.1:0-8566 GCA_964522625.1 uncultured Candidatus Peribacteria bacterium
ATAGATATTTATCTTGATATTTGATAACTGCAGATACTGTCTTTCTGTTCAGAGTTTCAATTCATTTTCTCATTGCCTTATCTCATGTAAGAGAGAATTGAGCACCGATACTTTGCTTAATATCTAAATCATACCTCTTCGCAAACTCAAAATCACGTACGTCATGAGCCGGAACAGCCATTACGGCTCCTGTTCCGTAGTTTCCGAGGACATAGTCGGCTATCCAGAGGGGAACTTGTTCTCCGTTGAATGGGTTGATAACATAGGATCCAGTAAAGACTCCAGTTTTTTCTTTGTCATCTTGGGTTCTGTCTTGATCAGATTTTTTAGAGGCTTCTGTGATATAGTCTTCACAGACCTGTTTATTTTCATCAGTAATAAAATCTGCTACATGTGGATGATCTGGAGCCAATACTGCATAGGGCATTCCAAACACGGTATCTATTCGAGTAGTATAGACACGGATAGAACCTCACCCCCCAGCCCCCTCTCCTGCAGGAGAGGGGGAGTTTGTTTGGGCTTTCTTCATCTCAAACTCACACCCTTCACTTTTTCCAATCCAGTTTCGTTGCATGTCTTTGATACTTTCTGGCCAATCGAGTTTATCAACATCGTTGAGAAGTCGGTCAGCATATTTGGTAATACCCAGTACCCACTGCCTGATTTTCTTTTTGACTACTTTGTCTCCACATCGTTCACAGGTGAAGTTGTTGAGGACCTCTTCGTTTGCGAGTCCTGTTTTACATGATGGACAATAGTTAATGGGTAGATCTTGTTCATAGGCTAGTCATTTATTGAAGAGTTGTAAAAATATCCACTGTGTCCATTTATAATACTCGGGATCAGTTGTATCTATTTCTCGCTCCCAATCATATGAGAAACCGATTTTTTTAATTTGGCTTTTAAAGGTAGCAATATTTTCAGCTGTTGTGATAGCAGGGTGCGTTCCTGTTTTTATGGCATAATTTTCAGCAGGTAGACCAAATGCATCCCATCCCATAGGATGTAATACACTGTAGCCTTTCGCTGTTTTATATCGAGCGACAATATCATTGGCTGTCATTCCCTCTGGATGACCTACATGCAGACCAGCTCCCGATGGATAGGGAAACATATCGAGGACATAAAAAGGATCTTTCTCAGAATTATTTTCTACTCGAAAAGTGTTATTTTCTTCCCAGTATTTTTGCCATTTTTGTTCTATTTGTGCGTGATCGTACATTGAGTCAGTATGTGTATTAAAAATATAATGGTATGCGAGCAATTATATAAAAAACAAGCAATTTTTCTAGTTTTTATTGTAAAATAAGAGCAATATTATATACTTATGCGTAACAATACTTTTTTATATGTCAGATATGTTTTATAAAATACTTGTTTTTGGATGATTAGCGGTGACGGCAGTACTCGTAGTAGAAAATATGGTTATCACGAGTCAAGCACTGTTATTTATTGATAGGAATTCTACAACATGAATGCTGGCTATAGTTTCTACTCTGGTATGAGCTGCTATTGGATACGGAGTATTTGGTTGGATGAATGAAGGGAAAGAACCCTATGATGATATGGATTTCTAATACAGACTTCCACAATCAAAAAAACACTTTTCATATGAAAAGTGTTTTTTTGATTTCTCAAGGATTTATCCTATGATAAGACCGAGAATCCATTGAACGATAGAGTTAGCGAGGAAAATTACAAGCAGACCAATACCGGCTTGAATAATAATCGTTTTTCCTTTGGTCACTTTTTCTTCATCACCACCAGCAGTAAGGATTTGAAACCCCCCCCAGAGAAGATATAAAACAGCAATAATAGCCAGAAATACCATAAAGTTGGCTACAATATTTTGTACTCATGCATCAAGGTCTTCATTTCGACCGATAAGTTTATCATCTACAGGATCAGTAGTGATCGCGGCATTTACTGAGTTAAGGCTCGCAAGTGCTACCCCTGCGAATCCGTATGCTATTTTCTTCATAGAAATATATATTAAGAATAAATAATGAATTTATTATATTGAGATTCGCACAAAAAGGCAAATTTTTCTTATAAAAAATGGTATTTTATATATTTTTGACTACAATCCAGGCATTAAAAACAATTTTTATAGTATGGATCGGATAGAACTTCTAAAAGAACTACGGATATACGGAGAACAGCATGAAGTGCCAAATATTACGGATGTAAATGCACATTTTTTGTGCGATTTAATTTCTATATCCAAGGCAAAAAATATGCTTGAGATAGGAACAGCTAATGGGTATTCTGCGATATGTTTTTGAGATATTTTAGAAAAACAATGATGAACTCTCACCAGTATCGAGTTTTCTACTCCTTCTCATGAGTTAGCACAGAATAATATTGCCCGAGCTGAATTAGAAGACACAGTTAGTTTGATACTCTGAAATGCACTGGATGAGATTCCAAAACTTCCTGAGAATCACTTTGATTTTATATTTATCGATGGGATGAAGCGTCGAAGCAAAGATTTTTTAGAACTCTGCTGGTCAAAATGCCAAACAGGATGAGTGATTATTATCGATGATGTGATAAAATTTAGAGATAAAATGGTTGGACTCGAAGAATATCTAGCTGAACAAAATATCGACTACAACATACTTCCTATAGATGAGGATGATGGGGTGATGATGATTGTGAAGAAGTAACCCATCCCTCTCCACTCCGTTTCGAGTACTTTCCTTAAAAAGGGAAGACATATAAAAGAAAAACAAGATAATTATATTTTTATCTTGTTTTTTTATAGTAGCTCAAATGATATCATGAACCGGTACTCAAGTTCTTCCCTTTTTAAGGGAAGTCCCCGAAGGGGGATGGGTTATTTGGTTATTATTACAGTGAGAATTTATGTTACACCCGAATCTTTTTCTTTCTCTTACTTTTATCACCTCATCGTTTTGGAAACTGAGGAGCTTGTTTAACAAAAAGAGGGTTGGTATTTTGATTTGCTACTGACTGAGGATTCGATTTTTTATTTTCTGAAAAATTTTCGAGTCCGGCAGATACTTCCGCACTATTGTCTTGCATATCTTTGCTGGATACCGCAACATTTTCGACTTGTTCGATCTTTTGTACCGAGAATATAGCATGCACGACTTTAATTTCTAGTTCATTCATGAGGTCTGTAAATTTGACGAATGCTTTTTCTTTATAGACGACAAGAGGATTTCTCTGTGCGTATCCTTCAAAAGCGACTTCTTCTCGCAGACCGCTCATGGCTCCGATATGTCGCATCCAGAGTTCATCAATAGACTGAAGCATAATTCTTCGTTCGAGCTCATAGAATGCATCTTCTGATTTTGCTTCTGTTTTTAATGATTCTATTTTTGCTATTCCAGATTCTGCATCTGTCATAACACCAGACTCTGTGAGTACCGA
Source organism: uncultured Candidatus Peribacteria bacterium (assembly GCA_964522625.1). GTDB lineage: Bacteria > Patescibacteriota > Gracilibacteria > BD1-5 > UBA6164 > JAKVBB01. The sequence goes on from CAZFWS010000026.1 coordinate 3,400, forward strand.
TTCTTGAGAGCGAATCATTTCTAAAATGTCTTCATGCAATGATACTCAGAGACTATCTATTTCAAGAAGAGCATTTCGTTTGGAGTATATAATTTCTCGGTGTTTGTTGATAACGTCATCATATTCCAGAATATGTTTTCGAGAATCAAAGTGATGTCCTTCCACTTGTTTTTGTACTCCAGTCACTCGTTTGGTGAGCATATTACTCTGTGATAGTGGTTCGTTATCAGGAAGGGATGCAAACATGGGTGAATTAAATACAGAAAAGAGTTTGTCTCAACCAAATATTCGCATGATATCATCATTCGGAGAGATAAGAAATTGGGTCATCCCAGCATCTCATTGTCGTCCCGATCGTCCTCGAAGTTGGTTGTCGATTCGTCTGGTTTCGTGTTTTTCAGTTCCGAGAACAATAAGACCTCAGAGTTCTACGACTCCTTCACCCAGTTTAATATCGGTTCATCGACCGGCCATATTCGTCGCGATAGTGATCGCTCATTTTTGTCCTGCTTCGGCTATGGTTTGAGCTTCACTATCATGCTGTTTGGCATTGAGAACATTATGTGGAATAGAGAGTTTTTTGAGTTCTTGGCTGAGGAATTCAGATTTTTCTACACTGACCGTTCCAACGAGAATTGGCTGTCCTGTTTGGTGGAGTTCTTGAATTAAATTGATGACATAGCTGAATTTTCCTTTTTCATTTTTAAAGAGCAGATCTGGTCGATCTTCTCGAATAATGGGCTTATTGGTTGGAATCACCAGGGTATCGAGTCCGTAGACTTTATAGAATTCTTCTTTTTCTGTTTCTGCTGTCCCAGTCATACCCGAGAGTTTCCAGTACATTCGGAAGTAATTCTGAAATGTTATAGAGGCCAGTGTTTTTGATTCTTGTTGGACTGTTACTCATTCTTTGGCTTCGATAGCTTGATGAAGACCTTCCGAATATCGTCGTCCCGCGAGAACTCGACCCGTGTGTTCATCGATAATAAGAACTTCACCATTTTGTACCAGGTAGTCTTTGTCTTTTTCGTAGGCTGCTGATGCTTTAAGCGCATTTTCGATATGGTGGATATCGTTATAATGTGCTGATACATAGATATTATCTATTTTGAGAAGAGATTCTATTTGTGATATTCATTCTTCGGTCAGACTGGCCGTCTTTCCTTTTTCATCTATTTTATAGTCGTTTCATTTTTTGAGTTTTTTAGCTATCTGTGCAAAACGCATGTATTTTGTGGTGGGCTCATTATCTGGCATAGAGATAATCAGTGGAGTTCGAGCCTCGTCAATCAGGATAGAATCCACCTCATCGATGATAGCAAAAAACAGAGGAGACTGAGCCTTGTCTTCTTTTTTGATGACCATATTGTCTCGGAGATAATCAAACCCGAGTTCATTATTGGTGGCATAGACGACATCTGCTTGGTAGGCTGCTTGTTTGTCTGCTGGTTGTTGTCCGGCATGCACCACTCCAACGGTCAGACCAAGAGCCTTATAGAGAATTCCCATTTCTTCAGCATCTCGTCCAGCGAGGTAGTCATTGACAGTTACAATATGGACTGAATTTCCCGTTAGAGCATTCAGATAGGCTGGCAAAGTTGCTACCAGAGTTTTTCATTCACCGGTTTTCATCTCAGAAATATTTCCAGCATGAATAGCGAGTCCTCCAACGAGTTGAACATCATAGGGAATCATATTCCAAGTGAGGGATTTTCCACTTTCTAGTGTAAATGTTTGACCATTTAACTGTTTACACGCTGTTTTTACCAGAGCAAAAGCTTCTACCTTGATAGATTCCAGAGTATCACTGATTTTTTGTGAATCGGCTTCATTTTTTATATTAAGCTCTGCAAAAAGTGCTTGAAATTCTGCTGTTTTCTTTTTAATGTCTTCGGCTGAAAAATCAGCAAATTGTTCTTCTGCTGCATGAATCTGAGGAATGATTTTTTTGATTTCTTTTACGGCTTTTTCACTGGGTTCTCCAAATATGGAGTGAATAAATTTGTCTATCACGGGAATATGTGTGTTATAAAATGGGTATGTAAGTGCCAGGATTATATACAGAAAAAAGTATTTTTCAAAGGGGAATTGATATTAAGTTTGTATATTTTTTTCTGTAAATTATACTCGTTTCATTATATGGTTATATAATGAAATTTTATGAAACAAGAATCTAAAAACTTCTCCCTTAAAGATCAACTTTTTAATCGGGATAAAGTCACCTATATTGCCGGGCTTATCTCTGATGCATCTCCATCATTCCAAACCACTCAATTCATAGATGAAGTCCTGGGAAAATTTCCAGAACTAGAACTGATGGAGCGAATTCATCATATCGTAGATATGTTGGAAAAATATTTGGTGCATTCAGATAACACTCTGGACTATCCAGCCAGTCTCAATATCCTCCTGTGAGCACTCCCACCCGAACTCGACCCGGATAAACACGATGATGATTTTGGGGAATTTATTTTGGCACCATATGGAGCTTTTGTGGCAAAGTATGGATGTAGTGAGGTGTATTTGGGTATTTCACTCGATGCTCTGGAACAGATGACGAAAAGATTTAGTTCAGAATTTCCAATTCGAGTATTTTTAAATACTTTTCCGGAACCAACATTTCAAAAAATGATTACATGGAGTCAGTCGGACAACTATCATGTTCGTAGACTCGCGAGTGAATGAACGAGGTCTAATCTACCATGGGGCCAAAAAATAGACCTTGAATATAGGAGGCCACTTCAAATACTCGATACTCTCGCGCAGGACGATCGACGATTTGTGACCCGAAGTGTTGCGAATCATATGAACGATATTGCTAAAATAGATCCAGAATTGGTCGTTACTACACTTAAAAAATGGCAGCCCAAAAAATTCTCTGATATTGATTATATTATTTTGCATTCAACCAGAACCCTGGTAAAAAATGGATTTATGCCCGCTTTTGACCTGCTATGATATCATGCATCTCCCAAGCTAGAGATGAGTGAACTACAGATGACCCATACTTCTGTACAAATAGGAACAGAACTGGAATTTTCATTTCAACTCGATCTACAGCAACCCGAAAAATTGATGATCGATTATACGATTCATTTTATCTGAAAAACCGGAAAAACATCTGCAAAAGTATTTAAATTAAAAAAGGGAAATTATGAGGGAAAAGTAGATGTGATAAAAAAACATCCTCTTAAACTTATGACAACAAAATCACTCTATCCATGAGAACATATTTTAGAGATATCTATCAATGGTAGGAAAATGGCAAAAAAAATATTTACACTGACCCCGTAGTAAAACACGTTTTACTTTTTATCAGGTTTCTATATACTCAAAATATATATATTCTTTTTAACCCTTGTATAATCACTATGATATCATATATAGAATGACGTGTATTTGAGAAGGAATCTTCAGCAGTGATTATCCTGACATCATCAGGAGTGGGGTATGAATTATTGATTCACGAAGTGACGGCTCTTGATATACCTGAGTCAGGAGAGATCGGTATGTATGTGTATGATCACATCACTGAAAATGCCCGAAGCTTGTTTGGTTTTCTCAAAAAAGAAGAAAAAACTCTCTTTACGGAACTGCTTAAAATATCAGGAGTGGGGGGAAAAGTAGCCCTGCAAATCCTCTCTCTTGGATGAGCTCGTTTAGTACAGGCTGTTTCAATAGGAGACAATAAAACGATAGAAGGAATTAAATGAATCGGGAAAAAAATGGCAGAAAAGATTATTCTTGAGCTCAAAGATAAAGATTTGTGAATGATTTCTATTACTCATGAAGGAGAATCATCCCGAACGCTTGCTCCTGAATTGCATCAATCTATTAAATCGACTTTAGTTGCAATGGGATACAATCCTCTTGCTGTTGATGAACATTTGGCAAACGTACCAGATGAGATGAACGATGCATCAGATATTTTACCATATATTATTCAACAACTCTCATAATGATGAATTTTGAAGTTTTTCCATTTTCTCCGCTCTGGATTGTGATTGCTATTCTTATTATGATAGTGGTCTATTTTCTCTCACGCAGATCTCCAGTCACACCGAGTATGGATCAGAATTCTCTTCGTATATTACAGGATCAGATGATGCACTTACGAAAAGTGCTCGATGATAAGTTAGAACAAAATCATACCCATCATCGAAAGCAATCAGAAATCAATGCAAAAATTTCTCATCAAGCCAATGAAAATATTGCTTCACTGACCAAAAAACTCTCAAATCTCGAACATACGAATCAAGAAATCAAACAGATAGGGACACAACTCGAGTGACTCGAAAGTATTTTAAAAAACCCAAAACGTCGAGGGAATCTAGGAGAGTATTTTTTAAAAGAGTTATTAGAAAATGTCTTTCAATCAGACTCGTACGCATTGCAATATAACTTATGAGACCTGTGAATCGTTGATGCCGCACTTTTTATTGGTGGTCGAACGATCCCGGTAGATTCGAAGTTCCCGTATGATAACTACGAACGACTCATTCAAACAGATGCTCCAGCAGAAACAAAGGTATATGCTCAAAAGTTAAAACAAGACATCAAGGATAAAATTAATGAAACAGCCAAATATATTGATGAGAGCTTAGGGACGACAGATTTTGCATTTATGCTTCTTCCAGCAGAAGGGCTGTACTATGATATATTTATAGCAAAGGTAGGAGATATTTCTCCACAAGAGCTAACCAGTTATGCATTCTCCAAAAAAGTGATTATTTGTTCTCCGTCTGGATTTTATGCCTACCTGCAAACTGTGATTCAGTGACTCAAATATTTGAAAATTGAAGAAGATGTTCGCGAGGTGATTCAATACGTCAACAAACTCGAAAAAGACCTCGGAAAATATCAGGATGTATTTGGCAAGCTCGGAAATACTCTTCAAACAGCCAACAATCACTATGATGCTGCGGCTAAGCGTTTAGAGATTATCGATACGGATATATATAAGATTCATCAGTTGGAGGGGGGGAGGAAGTAAGAGAGGCTGCCCAAACACCTTTGGCATTTTATTTTGTTTCTAGGAGTATGTTGCTGGTATGTGGTTTTAATAGAGAGATACTTTGTTTTCAGTGTTTCTTTTTTCTGTTTATACTAATATTGCTTCTTAATTCTGAGGAGTACAACAAAAATTAGGAGAAAACTAGAATGAAGA
>CAZFWS010000027.1:0-8353 GCA_964522625.1 uncultured Candidatus Peribacteria bacterium
TTTTTTTTGAAAGATCTCATCATATTTTTAGGACAAATTTTTCACAGGCCTGACTAATTGGTAGAATGAGATCTGCTTTTTTAAAACTCCATTTTCAGAGTGTTTCATCATAGGCTATACCTATAAAGGTTTTAAATTTACTCCCCAGTTTTGCATACCCGCTTCCATGTTCTATATGTATCCATTTAATTTTATTTTTTTGAGCAAAGAGTCCTCCTATAAAAGTCGTGAGAAAAAATCTGGTATGTGTGATAACCTTATAATTTTCTTTATTTTTTGATATCTGAGATACTATATATTCATAAATATATTTATATTTTTTATCCCAAAATTTAAACATAGGGAAATTATATACTATTTCTACACTCGGACATACAAGTACCGTATATCCATCAATTTTATATCAAATTTCTTGTCACTGAAAAACAACTTTTTCAGTCGCAACACTCTGAAATACTTCATTTTGATGAAACTTGGTTGTCACATTGATAAAATCTCCGTAATTATTTTTTACCCAATATTTACTCATCTCTTGTCACACCGTTTCAAGTCAACCTTTATGCGGTGGAAAATATGGAGTAAATTGTATGATGTTTATTTTTTTCATAGTGTAATAGGTCTCAATCTCCAGATAAATAAAGTAGCAATAGCTTTGATTCCGTCTTTCCAATTAATTTTTTTCCCGTGCTCTGCATCTCTGGGCAAATAGCGGATAGGATATTCTCAATATTTGAACCCTTGCCTCAGTAAAATCATAGTTACAGCGGGTTCCCATTCAAAACCATTTTCTGGAGGAAGAAGAAGAAAGTCTTTAAGCTTCGCAGAAAATAATTTATAACAAGTAGGCTCATCAGTCACTTTTTTCAGTGTCAGAATACTCGTCACAACTGATACCAGAAGTCATCCAAATAAAAATACTTTATTGGAATAATGATTTTTAAATTTTTTAATTCCTAAAGTTCTCGAACCATATACTATATCTAAATTATTTTTTTGTAGATATGATAGCAGTGGAGTATAATCATCTGGAGTATATTCCATATCTGCATCCTGAACTAAAATAAAGTCCCCCGATGATTTTTTAATTCCTTCTTTAAGAGCAAATCATTTTCATGAATTTGTTTCAAAATCGAGAAGTGAAATACTATATGTTCCACTATAATTTGAAATGAATTGATGAATTATTTCAACACTTCTATCACTACTTCCATCATTCACCAGGATAATCTCAAAATTACATCACTCAATAAATGTAGAAGTTACTTTTTCCAGTACTTCCTCCACCGTATGTTCTTCATTCAAAAATGGAATAATAATAGAGAGAATCATCTAATCCTTAAAGGTAAAAAAGTAGTTCATAAAAAAGTTCCATCCAAATACAATAAACTTGTTTAAAATAGCAACATATAAATAATTATATCCTAATACTCCTGACAGAAACCAAAGTAATAATAGGTTGATTCCTAGACCAATCAGTTGAAAAATCAAAAAATAGGTTCATTCAATAATATGTTGCTCATTTTTTGATTCAAAAGTAATAATCTTTTGATAAAAAAATCAAAAGAAAAACGAAATTACAAATGCTAAAATAGCTGAAATCAAATAATAAATACCAAAATAATCCGTAAATAACCATAAAAATCATAAATCAATGAGTGCTGCAATCCCTCATCAAAATACGTATTTTATCATTTTATGCATGATATTTTTAATCATTTTTTTTCATATCAGAATATAGTATAGTAAAGAAAGATACCAGTATCACACAACATGACATAAATGCCCTATTAACGGTAGTTTGATCCAAGACCCATCTATAATTTGATGTAAACAGAAATACAGCAACAAATATAGCAAAAATAAACATAACACTGTAGAGTATAAAACTATTTCGTCATCTCCCAAATTTTAATAGTAACAGAGGGAGTAATAACAAGATTAAATTATAATTGTTCTCTCAGATAAAAATATCATCGAAATAGGTAAATATTTCTGGGTGCCAGATAGCAGGATTTTCAAAACCATCATTTGCTTGAGGATTCAGAGCTAATCCATGATAAAACCTGATAAAAAATGGAGGAAACACAAAGAATATAACTATCCCTATAAGTTTCATCATATTATTTTTTGTAAATAATCCTTGTAAAAATTTACCTATTTCCTGATGAAAAAATAAATATGCCATAAATCCAAATACAATTCATGGAAAATATACCACGAGAGCATCATTCTTTGTTCCAATTAACAATGCTCCAAATAAAACTCAAAGTGTAAAATACTCATAATCGTATTTTTTCAAAAACCTGTAGAAAAAATATATCACAAAAACAGAATAGAGTCCTGAGGCTAAATCCATATATCCATCTGTGATATGAAAAAATACTAAAGGAATAGAAGTCAGAAAAAATGCTGGTAGCAATGAGAGAAAAATATCTTTTGTCTTTTTAAACGAAATCACAAAAGTAAAAACAACCGTGAGAAAAAACGAAATATACTGAAATAAATTTTGATAGATCTCATACCAAAATCCAGAAAAATCAGCGACTAATGCTCGAAAAATAGACACATAGATAGGATAATTAATTCGTCATCATTTTCAAAGAATCTCATCTGATTCACCAAACACTTTATACCCTCCATCAAAATACATATTGATAGCTCCTAGCGTCCAATTCCCAAAAGAATCATCAAAATACGTTGGAAATGAAACGTTATATGCAAATCACAAGAGAAGAAATAAAAATATATATACTCCTAAGCTCACAGAAAATACCTGCTGTATCTTTCATAGTCCCATAAAACTCTTTCTCATACCTGCACAAAAAATATCACATTTCAAGGTAGAAGCATATTTTTTTAGTGCGTAATCTCAGAAATATATTTTTAAAATCAATCAAATAATAAGCAACAAGAGAAGTACTATATACTCTGATACTCAGATTCCGAACCTAAAAATTTGTAGATTATATATAAATGAACTTACGACTCAGAATCATACAAACCATGAAATAATATAGAGCATAACTCATCTAAATCGAGTTCCAAACAATATCCATATACATATCACACCTGGAGTAAGAGGTAAGAATATATAGAGAAATACATGCTGCAATAGAAGAAATAATGATATATCAAACATATCTAATTTTTTAATAAATAACTGTTATTTTGACTGTGTAATATAGTTTTTGATTGAAATGATTCTGGAATTTCTTTTTTATGAATGAGGATAAAATCAGCTTCTTCTATATTTTTTGTATTTTCACATGGCTTCAGAAAAATAGTTTTCCAGTTATAGCAAAATGGCCAATTTTGAGCACATTCTGAATAATAACTACATTCTATACTCTGAGGATTTGAACTATCATCAATTCACATTTTTGTACGAACTTGACGAGTAAAATCATAATAGTCTCCGAGATGATGAAAGGTTTTATCCGATTCTGATATATACTGAGACTGGAGTCATCAAAAATATATTCGTGAGTAATCATAGAGGTTTTTAGCTGATAGAATCAGAAAAAATATGAGTATGGTATATAGTATGGTATCTTTTTTACACTTTCCTATGATCAATAATATTCCAATAATAATACAAAAAACAATATAAAGGATCTGAGTAAATGATATTCAAAATATCTTTGCACCATATCTGAGATTAATACTATAGGGAGTCAGTCATTCATTAAATTGAATTCCATGTATCATATGTGTCATAAATCCAGCCTTTTTCGAAGAAATTATAAAATGATCACTCGATACCGATCATGAAATGATAAGAATAATCTGACTTCCTTCTCTGATCTGACCATAAAAACTTTGTTCAAAGATATGATAAGTTTTTGAGAAGGTATTCTGATCAGAAACTTGATAACTTGTTATAGTATTTACCTTATCTCAGAGAAGTATTCATATCCCTATGATTCCATCTCATACTATGCCTCCAGCGAGTTCCAAACTATCATAATCTTTGTAATCACCTAGGTTCACAAAACAAGTTGAAGAACAGCTAAAATCAATGATATTTTCTTCGAAAGTAAATTTTTCAAATCATTGACTCTCATATCAAGCTACTCCCGATATACTTATAACCCAAAGAAGAAATGTAAATATGAATTTCATGTTTATATATTATTTTCTCGAAATAAAACCTCTCTTATTTTTTGGAAATGAGCTTCCTCTTATTATAAAAATCCCAAGTGTGAGTAATGCTATCATCTATACTATAAAGTGCGGTAAATCCCAATACCTTATGTGCTTTTGATACATCACAATACACTTCTGCTAAATCTCATGGTCTACGTGGAGCAATAGAATAGGCTACCTTATGATCTATATGTTTTTCAACAGCACACACCAATTCTAATACGGAAACTCATTTTCACACTCCTAAGTTAAATACATCAAATACTGGTTCATTCTGATTCTCTATATATTGATATGCCAACATGTGCCCATGTACTAAATCATTAATATCTATATAATCACGGACTCCTGAACCATCTTTGGTATCATAGTCATCTCCAAATACTTTGAGTTCAGATATTTCTCCACTCGCTACCTTCATAATATAGGGGAAAATATTATTTGGAACTCACTCCAGGTGTTCTCATATCAATCATGAAACATGCGACCCAATTGGATTAAAGTATCTCAATAGAACTGTATTAAAATTACTAAATTGATGGAGATCATGCAGGATTTCTTCAAGGAGAAATTTTGTTCTTCCATATGGATTATTTGGCCCGATTTGATCTGATTCAGATATAGGAGATATATTATCTGCATGATATACATTCGCACTCGATGAAAAAATAATGTTTTTTACATCATATATATTCATTAAATCAAATAAATGTATACTCGATGCAACATTATTATTATAATAATAGAGTGGATTATCCTGAGATTCAAAAGGTGATTTTGCTCCAGCAAAATGAATAACTCCATCAAATGTATATTTTTTAAATACCATAGAAAGTTTGACTTTATTCTGAATATCGACCTCATAAAAATCAGGTCGGTATCACAGTATTTCTCAAATCCAATCCAGTGTAATAGAATATGAATTACTCAGATTATCAACAATCACTGTTTTGTACCCAGCTTTTTCAAACTCGACTACTGCGTGGGATCAAATATACCCCAGTCACCCAGTGATTAAAATTATTTTTTTCATATGTTATCTAAAAAGTTTATCCCAAATAATGCGTATCACCATTCATGGTAATGACCACCATTGGAGTCATTTCTTAACCATCTGATCAGAGTATACTATCGATACTGGAACCTCTGAAAATCGGAGCTTCTTTTTACTGATAATATTGAGTATCTCCGAAGCATGTGGAGCCTCATCCATAGTAAGATGTAAATCAAAAAGCACTTCTTTTCTCATCGCTCGATACCCATTATGTGTATCGCTAAATTTTCAACTTGAAATAAGAGTCGTAAAAACAACTCCTGCTTTCAATACAAACTGTTTCACCCATGAAGCATTTGTTACAGCACCATCTATAAATCGAGAACCCAGCACTATGTCGATCTCTGAATCTGTATCGAGTGGGGTGATAAATTTTTGCAGATCTCAGATATCATGTTGTCCATCACTATCATACGTCACTACATAATCTACGTTTCAAAATCTTCGGATATACTCAAACCCTGTTTCGAGTGCCGCTCATTGTCCTCTATTTTTGAAGTGATTGAGAACTATTAAATCGTTATTCGTATGCTCAAGTGTGGTGAGTGCATTCAATGTATTGTCTGATGAACCATCATTCACGACTACTATATTATTATACCCTCGTCTCATTAAGTCTTTTAAAACAGTTTTTATCGATTCTCATCTATTATAGACAGTAATCACAAATACTATGCTACCCTTGAGGATTCTCTGTTTTGAGTTCAAGAGTGCAAATTCCCGTACCATATCAGTCATTTCTATCTTGAGGTCCCAAAATTTATTGGTAAAAATAATAAAAATATACAAAAGAATCCCAAAAGAAAACAAGAAAAAAATATTCTCACTCCCTAACGCTATAATATCAAATTCTGATAGACTCATCATATTCATGATTATTTAAAAAATTTATTCCATATAAAACTCGTCACTACATTCCACGCATTTCCATTTTTTTGCCCTTTTTCTAAACTGTATTGAGTATATTTAATTTTTACCGGAATTTCTTTATATGAAATTTTTAATTTTCAAATAATATCAATCAACTCAGAAGCATATCACATACCATCTATAGTAAGAGATATTTTATCAATCGTTTCAGATGTAAAAACACGAAAACCATTATGTGCATCCGATAATACTATTTTACTCATAAGTGCCGTAAATAATATTCAACATTTTAAAATTATTTTTCTCGTAAACGGAATTCATACGGTGCGTTTTTTTAAGAAACGTGAACCCAAAAATACATCTACTTTCGGATGTTTCTTGAGATAGTCTGGTAATCACTTTAAATCCTGAACATCATGTTGCCCATCAGCATCAAATGTTACCACATATTTACATTTCACTTGTTTACGTATATATGCAAAAGCTGTTTCAAGTGCTGCTCATGCTCATCTATTTTGTAAATGACTGAGAAGAATGATACTTGTATAACCGAGTGCTTCTACTTGCTCAACTGTGTTATCCGTTGAACCATCATCTATAACGAGTATATCTTGATACCCTGCTGCATAAATATCTCTCAGTGTCTGAGCGATAACCGGTCATTCATTATACGCTCGCACTAATATCAATATATCGGTATCTATTTTTGTATGACAAGATGAAACAGCCAGTTGACGCAAAATGTGGGTCATATCATTTTTATTACCCTCTACTTTTGAGAGTAACAGCAGTACAAAATAGAGCAAAAATATAATACTTCCATATACCAGCGCATCAGCTCCTCTTTGTAGGCCAAATATAGATCATACAAAATCAAGAAAACCGGGACTCAAAGTAAATAGAAGCAACCCTCCACCAATACATAAAAACACTAAAAAATGCAATGCATTAAATTTTTGCTTTCGTGCAATATCCAAAGCTAAAATAAATATAATAACTCATGAAATGATGAAAAATAACTGAAGCAAATTCATAATATAGTATTATGCAAAATATTCCTGTTCAGTATAGCGAAAAAGAGAAGAAAAAAAACATTTTCTTCTCTTTTATACTTTCTTTTTAGTTTCAAATAGTTCTTCTATATCTTCACGTATTTGACTAATGAGTTCTAAATCTCGTAAATCTGCTATTTTCAGGTCTGGAACTCATGATTGTTTGAGCCCATAGACTTCTCATGGTCCTCTGATTTCTAAGTCTATTTCAGAAAGTTCAAACCCATTATTGGTTCTTTCCATAGCTTTGAGCCTATCAGTATCATTTCACTTGGTTGGAAAGAGATAACAATATGACTGATGTACTCATCGTCATACTCGACCTCTAAATTGATGTAGTTGAGAGAGTCAGAAACGCTCTGCTCCTTCGATACACATAATCGTAGCATTCGGAACATCTATTCCGACCTCTATCACTGAGGTAGATGAAAGAATTTGGATCTTGTTTTCAGAAAAATCTTTCATTATTTGATCTTTTTCTTTGGCTTTCATTTTACCATGAATCAGTCCTACGTGAAATGGAGCAAATATATCTATCAGTGATTCATAGGTTGATATAGCATTAGCTAAATCTATTTTTTCTGATTCTTCGACCAATGGGGATACCCAAAATACTTGTCTACCTTTTTCTATTTCACTTCGAACAAATAATTCAATCTCATGTCGTTGTTTATCTGATTTTGCAACTTTAGTAAAGATTTCTTTTCTATTTTTTGGATATTCAGAAATAACGGATAAATCTTGATCACCATACAGGGTCAGTGCTAGTGTTCGAGGAATTGGAGTCGCTGTCATATTGAGGCTATGTGGGATAAGACCTCACCCCCCAACCCCCTCTCCTGCAGGAGAGGGGGAGTTACCAAATCCTTTTTCGAGAATCTCTCGTTGTTTCACTCAGAATCTGTGTTGTTCATCGATAATAACATATCATAGACTTTTAAAATACACATCTTCTTGTACGAGTGCGTGCGTTCCTATAATAACATCTAAATTTCCTGATTTGAGTTTATCTTTGATCTCTTTTTTGTTTTTTGCAGTAGTAGATCCTACGAGTAAATCTGACGATATACCAAATTCAAATAACATATTTTGCATACTGGCAAAGTGCTGACGTGCGAGTATTTCAGTAGGTGCCATGATGGCTACTTGGATGCGGGAAAAACCTCACCCCCTAGCCCCCTCTCCTGCAGGAGAGGGGGAATATGAAAGTATATTTTGTATCACTTGTTCT
>CAZFWS010000028.1:0-8126 GCA_964522625.1 uncultured Candidatus Peribacteria bacterium
CTATGACTAAAACAACCTGTCCTCTTGATGGACAAAACATTGATTATAAAAATGTTGAACTCCTTAAAAAATACATCACTAAATTTGGTAAAATCGTACCACGATACTACTCTGGTGTATGTCTTAAAAACCAAAAAAAGCTTTCAACAGCTATTAAACGAGCACGAATCGTAGGAATGCTTCCGTTTGTAAAGAAATTTGACCCAAATTATGAAGGGTAATTCATAAAGAATTAAAAAAAACCACCAGCTCAATTGAGCTGGTGGTTTTGTTTATTTTTGAACCAAATCACCTGATGCATATTGATGAACCACTGATGAGAGAAGGGTTTGGTAAGGAATACCTTTTTTTTGAGCTTCTATTTTAAATGCTTGAATATCTCTGTGTTGTAAGCGGAGTGTTACTGGTCTACGAGCCTGAGTATTCACAACACGATCTTGCCACTGAGTTTGATATTCTTCTCTTTGCCCGAGAGAACTTGGAGTCACGCTGTCATCTGCAAGTGCTTGTTCAAAAGATTCTATCATATTTTGTTCTTCTTGGTCTATGTATTTCATAATCTATGAATTAAGATATAATTTTTTGGATTTTCTACTGGGAAAAATAGTTTTAAAAAAATATTTTTCTCCATTTACCACATATGGGACATGGTACACATAATCATCCATACAGACCACCAGAAGTCTTTGGTTTGGATAATCTATATTGTTCGGATGAGCTATATCATCCAGGACTCATCCTTGTTCAATCGCAACCATAATAGCTTCGAACGATATTCAGCGAGTTTCTTGGAGTATTTGATTTTTCTCTTCATTCCATGTAATATATTCCTTTTGCATACATCTATTATATGCTTTTGTACATTGATTGTCAATATTTTTACATAACTTAAAACATATATGCTGATAGACGCAACAAAAACTTGTAATTCCCCTTTTTATTCATATAATCGCGCGTGATTTATAACTCCTAATTTATAAAAAAATATGGCATTTAGAAATATTGCAATTATTGCCCATGTAGATCACGGGAAAACAACTTTGGTAGATAAACTTCTCGAAGCAGATGATAATTTTGACGCTCGAGTTGGACTTGAGGAACGAGCGATGGATAGTAATGCTCAGGAACAAGAACGAGGAATTACGATTTACTCTAAAAATACGGGAATTACCTATAAAGGAAATAAAATTAATATCGTAGATACTCCAGGACATGCGGATTTTGGATCAGAAGTAGAGCGAGTACTCCGAACAGTTGATTCTGTTTGTCTTGTGGTAGATGCCTATGAAGGACCAATGCCTCAAACAAAATTTGTACTGAAAAAATCACTCGAACTTGGACTCCACCCAGTTATTGTTATCAATAAAATGGATAAACCATCAGCACGAGCTGACTGGGTTGTAGATCAACTTTTTGATTTATTCGTACAACTTGGTGCGACAGATGAACAACTCGAACACCTCAACACTCCAGTATATGCTATTGCCAGAGATGGTCTCGCTTGGACAGACGAAAACCCAGAACAAAAAGACATTGCTCCTCTACTCGACTTTGTTATGGAAAAAGTAGCTGAAGCTCCAAATGATGCAGCAGCACCATTTAAAATGCAGATTGCAAATCTTGGTTTTGACAATTTCCTTGGACGACTTGGGATTGGACGAATCTATGAAGGAGTCGTAAAAGTAGGTCAAGAAGTATTTATTACTGCTAATGACGGAGCTCAACGAAAAGGAAAAATCACTGAAATTCTAACGAATGAAGGACTCATTAAAGCCAAAGCAACCGAAGCAACGGCTGGAGATATCGTAACAATTGCTGGTATCCCAGATATATTTGTAGGAGAAACGGTTTCAAGTATTGAAAATGCTGAAGCTATGCCACCAATTACGATCGATGAACCAACACTTAAAATGGAATTCCTCGTAAACAACTCTCCATTTGCAGGACGAGAAGGAAAATTTGTAACATCTCGACAGATCAGAGACAGGCTCGAAAAAGAACTCGAAACCAATGTTGGGCTCAAAGTAGATTTTGAATCAGGAGATAACTATGAAGTCGCTGGTCGAGGAGAACTCCACCTATCAGTACTCATTGAAACAATGCGAAGAGAAGGATTTGAACTTCAAGTAGGGGCTCCAGTGGTTATCATGCATGAAGAAAATGGAAAAAAAATGGAACCAATGGAAAACGTAACCATTTCAGTACCATCTGGAGTAGAAGGATCTGTTATTGCAGAACTCGGAAAAAGAAAAGGTATCATGAGTAACATGGTTGATGAAAATGGTATTGTAAGTCTAGAGTTTAGTGTTCCTACACGAGGACTGCTCGGATTTAAATCAGAGTTTACTACTATGACCAAAGGTGAAGGTCTGCTATCAAGTTCATTCGATTGTTTTGAAGAATACAAAGGTGCGATTGAAAAACGAGCGGTTGGGTCTATGATTTCTATGGAAAATGGAAAAACAATGGCTTACTCACTGTTCAATCTTCAAGACAGAGGAACAATATTTGTAGAACCTGCTACTGAAATCTATGAAGGTATGATTCTTGGTGAATCAAACAAAGATCAAGATCTGACAGTAAATGCTACTAAAAACAAGAAACTCACCAATGTACGAGCATCTGGTACAGATGAAGCACTCAAACTAACTCCACCAAAATTGATGAGCTTAGAGGAAGCGATTGATTATATCTCAAACGATGAATATGTTGAAGTCACTCCTGAATCTATTCGACTCAGAAAAAAATGGCTGAAAGAAACAGATAGAAAGAAAAATAAGAAAGGGTAAAACAGACTCACACCAAAAAGCACTGAATTTAATTCAGTGCTTTTTATTGCGTAAAAACAAAAAAATAGTATTATATTCATATAATTCATCAAATTAACTATTTTTATTATGACTCATACACTCAAACTCTTTAATACAGGACAAATTACCCTCCCTAAAAAGTGGAGAGAACAATACAATACCAAGAATTTTACGGCTGAAGAAACTAAAGATGGTTTACTGATCCGTCCTATATCACGAGATTTTTCAGATCATGTGTATTATGAAAATGATGAGGGTTTTTGAATATATTCAAACGATGGAATCGATCCTGAAAATATTATTTCAAAAATAAAACAACTACAAAATGGATAAAATCACGAAATTTCTCTTAAAATTATGAGAAAAACAAAGAAATATCCTGCTGACCATCATACAACAAATACTCGCAAATAATCTAGAAAATCTTGATATAAAACCGATTCAATGAGAACAAAATATGTTTCGAATCAGAAAATGACAGATAAGAATTATTTTTAAAAAGTCGGATACAGGAAATAAAATCATTGATATAAATTTTAGATGAAGTATATATTAGGCCCATCATAAAAGCTCAATTTTTAAAAAAATTGAGCTTTTATTATCTATCGTATTATGGTGCCCAGAAGAGGATTTGAACCTCCACGAGATTACTCTCACACGCCCCTCAAGCGTGCGTGTCTACCAATTTCACCACCTGGGCAGATATGGTGCACCCAGTAGGAGTCGAACCTACAACCAATGGCTTCGAAGACCACTACTCTATCCAATTGAGCTATGAGTGCATAGTGAGTAAAAAACTCTTATTTTAACCCTCTTATCCCTACTGTCTATCCTCCTAACTTTCCTTCCGATTCGTGACTGTCGTCACTTATCGCAAGAGAAACTTATATCCAATTGAGCTATGAGTGCATATGCCAAAGATTTTTTAGCTTTGGCATTGTATGAGAAATTAGAGGAAATGCAAGTTTTTTTTCGGTTCTCAAAACCTATTCTCTCGCAAAAAAATATTTTTAATGTTCCCCCTTTAATAAAGGGGGTAAGGGGGATTCTTGGTTATATCCTATCTCGTCCTCCCATAAATGGTCGAAGGACTTCTGGTATTATAACATCTCATTCAGCTGTTTGATAATTCTCCATTAAGGCCATCAAACATCGACTCATGGCTATCACAGTACCATTCAGGGTATGAACATACTGACTCTTTCCATTCTCGTCCCTGCACTTGATTCAGAGTCTTCGTGATTGATACTCTCCAACATTTGAACAACTGGTAACTTCTCTATATTTTTCTTGTGTTGGTATCCATGCCTCGAGATCATATTTTTTCATAGCAGGATTTCAGAGATCTCATGAACAAACGTTTACTTTTTCGTATGGAATTCCAAGTCCTTGCCAAACTTGTTCTTCAAGTCCGATCATTATATCGTGCATTTTTTGTGATTCCTCTGGTTTACAAAACACTACCATTTCTATTTTATCGAATTGGTGTCCCCGTAAGATTCCTTTCGTATCTTTTCCTGCTGATCCAGCCTCTCGTCGAAAACATGGACTATATGCAACATACATTTTAGGATTTGTCAGGTCAAGCATTTCCCCACCATGATAACTGGTTACTGGAACTTCTGATGTTCCTACTAAATGGAGATCATCTTCATCTGGATTGACACGGTACAATCCATCTTCATCCGCTGGAAAAAATCCAGTTCCAAACATAGCCTTTTCTTTTACCAATACTGGTGGTAAAATAGGACTAAATCCTTTTGGTACAAGAATAGACATAGCATACTGAATCAAAGCAAATTGAAGGAGCACCAGGTCTCATTTTAAATACCAGAATCGTGAACCAGAAACTTCTGATCATTTTTCTATATCGATCCACCCCTTTTTTTCACCGATTTCATAGTGAGGTTTGGGAGTGAATGGGAATTTGGTAGGTTGACCAAATTTTTCTTCTACAGCATTATCTTCATCTGTTTTTCAAATAGCAGCCGTATCATCGAGAAAGTTTGGAAGCATATAATACAGGTTATTCCAATCAGATTCTACTTGTTTCTGTTCAGATTCAAGAGTCGAGAGTTTTTCTCAGAGTTCTTTCATTTCTACTATTTTGGCTGGTCTGTCTTCGTTTGAAAGAGTAGGTATTTCTTTGCTGACTTTGTTTTTAATCGCTCGCATATCATCGACTTCTATTTGAAGTGCAAGTTTCTGCGTGTCGAGTTGTAAAAATGCATCGAGATCAATATTAAGATTTCGTTTATTGATACTATCACGAACCAAATCTGGCTGATTACGTACTATTTTTATATCTATCATAATATGATTTTATTATTGTATTAAATAAATTTTTTCAGTGCTTTTTGAGCTTCCCGTTGCATCGTTCGTTCTTTGAGTACTTGTTTCTTTTGAAATTGTTTTTTTCATTTTGCCAATCAGACTCTCAGCTTAATTAAGCTTCAAACAAAATAGAGTTCAAGTGGAATCAGAGTATATCATCCCTCTTTGATTTTAGCTGTGAGAAAATGAATTGTTTTTTTATGGAGAAATATCTTTCGTTCTGCATCCGTTTGTATCGAGCCTTTATTTGGAAGTGATGCAAGAGGAGAAATATGCATCCCTTTGACATAGAGTTCTTGATTTATAATCACGACATAAGAGCCTTTCAGATTCACGTGCTTTTGACGGACACTTTTTGTTTCATATCAGGCGAGCTGTATTCATGCCTCCCAAGAATCTATGATTTCATAGTCAAAATAGGCCTTTTTATTGGCTGTTATTTGAGTATCATTACGTCTATTCATTGGTTCACTTATTCAAATAATTCTGATTGTTTCTCAAGAACTTCATGTAAAGAAAGTCATTTATAATACCAATCCCAGTGGAGGTAGTCATCAAATCCATACGTTCCTGCAGTACTATGATTATATGGATTTTTATGAATAGCAAAATGTAAATGGTAGTTCGTATAATTTTTATCCGGTACTCCCGTTGCACCAATCGTTCCGATAGGAGATCCTCGACGAACCACAGCTCATTCTACAATATGTGTATAAATATCATCTAAATGAGAATAGAGTACAATATCTCAACGACTGGTTTTAACCCATACTTGTTTTCATCTGAGGATATCCAGGTTTTTTACTTTTTGTTCCTCTGTCAAAGAATTCCCATGCACAATACGATCAAAATCTGACCATTCAAATTCTGGAACCACCCGAACCACTACTCCATCATCAATAGAGATCACTTCTTCTCCAAATTTGGATCCAACATCCCAACCATGATGAATACCATCTGTATATCATGCTCTATATGGCCGTCCTGCATTTGGAATTCGATTTGGTGCATGAGAATGTCCAATATCATATCCATCTACTGGAACTAAATATTTTTGAGCACGCTTGGAAATAATATTTTCAACTATATTTTTTGAATAATTGAGTTCATTCCAACGTCGCTGTTGTTTAGATGTTTCTACCGTAAATTCCTGTGTGATATCAAAATTTTGTTCATATTTTGATACTTTACGCTTCATAAGTGTAAATATTTTTTGTAGTTTAATATCTGAATAATCCGTAAATGTCTCAAAAATACTAGCCTCTGTAATAATATTAACATCTATAGTATGCTCTATTTCTCCTTCATGCATGATATGAATGCTGCCTGATTTACAGGAAGTATCATGAAAAAATTTCACCGAATAGGCATATGTTTTTCCCTGAATTTTTTGTAACTCTGAATGTATATTACATCTACTAGATACGAGTTCGGCTTGGGAGAGGTCTTTTCATGACTTGAACACCACGTGTATGGTATTGAGTGATCGAGAATCTGGAAACACATTTTTGGACTCGAGATACAATGTTTGAGTCTGGAAAGAGATCAAATTTGGTGCTGCAATAGCCAATGAGAATCAAAAACAAACCGCGAGAAAAATAGAAAAAAGGATAAAAAATGTCACGGGCCTATGATACATAGAAATCGGTTTGTATATAAAAATATTTTCAGAACTATAGTAAATTTTTTAAAAGTTTCAAGTTTTTCACATACTCTGCAAGAAAAAGTTTGACTTTTGACAAAATACAACTATATATGTATATATTGAAATCTAACTGAATTGATCCAATGACAACAACATTAAACAAGGAAAATATCACTCAATCGTTTACTGAGATTCTCTCTTCACTCAGCGAAAAAGAAAAGAAAGTCATCGAACGAAGAGTCGGGCTGTTAGGTCAAAAAGAAACCCTTCAAAACATTTGAAACTCTTTTGCTCCATCGATTACTCGAGAACGAGTACGACAGATTGAAGATTCTGGAATCAAAAAAATTGGACGAATTGTCAAAGCAACACTGCTCACTGAAATTCAAGATAAATCACGAGATCTTCTCAGTATGCACGGAGGAGTGCTCTCAAAACAGAAACTTGTTAATTTGATCATCAAAGAACTTTCGATTGATCCTGTTATTAACAATGGTATTCTAGAGATCATTATTCAATCTGATTATGATATCAAAAAATCAAAGCAAAAACTCGGATGTGAAATATATTTCTATCTTCCAAGTATTTCAAAATCTACGATTGATGCGGTTCATACAGAAGCAGTAAAGGTTCTGAAAAGAAAAAAAGATGTTATGGATAAAATAGCACTCTACGAAACGGTGGTAGAAAATCTCGGAGATACAAAAATGTCACTCACATTTGTTGATTCAGTTCTCGATCTATTCGAAGATATCGTTAAATGAGAAGAGACTCTTATTGGTCTCTCAAAATGGAAAATTCTCAATCCAAAAACACTCAAAGATAAAGCAATTTATGTGATGAAAAAAGACAAACTTCCAACTCACTTTGTTGAAATTGCTAACAAAATTACTGCATATCTTGGTGAAGAAGTAAAAGTAAACACTATCCACAACGAACTTATCAGAAATTCTGAGTTTGTACTGATTGGTCGAGGGATCTACGCTCTTCAAGAATGGGGATTTCAAGCTGGTACGGTTCTAGATATCATATCTGAAACACTCAAAAAAGCCGGTGGTCCAATGAATACAGATGATATCATCAAAGCTGTTCTCAAAACTCGAGACGTCAAAGAAACAACGATTTATATGAACTTACAAAACAAAAAAGTTATCGAACGAGTCGGTCGAAACTTTTATCAATTGAAATCAGCATAAATAAAAAAATACCTCAAACGAGGTATTTTTTTATTTAGTACTCAAGAAGTTAAAAAAACAGAGCTATTTGAGAGCTCTGTTTTTATTTATCCACTACAACTCGTACACTCTGACACTTCGAGTGACATAGAACGTACATAG
>CAZFWS010000029.1:0-7884 GCA_964522625.1 uncultured Candidatus Peribacteria bacterium
CCTCTTTTGCGACTCAACCCGAGTGGAACGTTCTCATCGTTAACTGAGTACCTGGTTCACCAATAGATTGTGCTGCGATAACCCCAACTGGAGTACCAATATCAACATTTTTTGAAAGACCAAGATCAAGACCGTAACACAATTGACATGCTCCACCTTCTGTTTCACAAGTCAGAACTGATCGGATATTTACTTCGTTCACTTCATGTTCATTCAGTAAATCAACGGTATCTCTATCGATAATAGTTCCGGCAGGAGATACGACATTTCCTTTTGCATCGAGTGCGTCGGTTGCGAGCGTATGAGAATAGATTCTATCTTCAAATTTTTCATCAAAACTTCATTTTTGTACTCATCGTACTACTGTTTTATGATGAACGGTTCCACAATCATGTTCTTTGATGATAATGTTTTGTGATGAATCAACCAGTCGTCGAGTGAGGTAACCAGATTGTGCTGTTTTAAGGGCAGTGTCTGATTTACCTTTTCGTCAACCATGGGTTGCAATAAAGTATTCCAGAGAAGAGAATCCTTCTTTAAGAGTAGACTTAATTGGAAGTTCAATTGTTTTACCAGAAGTAGAAGCAACGAGACCTTTCATCCCACAAAGTTGTGTAATATTACCCCAATTTCATCGAGCTCCTGAGTCAATAAAGTTAAAAATATGATTATTTCCATCAAAGAATCATTTCATCTCTGCTTCAATAATTTTTTTAACTTCAGCCCAGATAGCAATAGATTGAAGATATTTTTCTTCTTCAGTCATAAATCCTGACCACCATTTCTTTTGGATGTATTTTACTTTTTCACTTGCACTATCCAGAAGTTCTTGTTTATTATCTGGAAGAGCCATATCATCTTTTGATATAGAAAGTCCTGAAAGGGTTGCGTATTTGAAACCAAAGTTTTTAATTTGATCTACAAAAAGTGCTGTTTGTTCAGACCCAAGAATTTCAAATGATTCTGAAAGAACTCGCTTAAGAACAGATTTTTTCAGTGTTTCATTAATAAAACCAAGCTCAGTAGGAACAATCTCATTAAATAACAGTCGCCCATAAGTAGTTTCTATAATCTCACCATTATATCGAACCTTTATCAGTGCTTTAAAATCAACTACATCAGCATAGTATGCCTGAGCAACGTCATTCATATCTTTAAAGATTTTTCCGGTTCATTTTGCATCTGGATTTGGTGCTGTTACATAATAACATCAAAGAATCATATCCTGAGATGGTGTAACAATCGGCTCACCAGATGATGGAGCTAAGAGGTTTTTTGAAGTAACCATGAGTTCTTTTGCTTCAGCCTGAGCTGCTTCAGTAATAGGAAGATGGATAGCCATCTGATCCCCATCAAAGTCGGCATTAAAGGCAGTACAGGTCAGAGGATGAAGCTGAATTGCTTTCCCTTCTATCAATACTGGTTTAAAGGCTTGAATAGAAAGTCTATGAAGTGTCGGAGCACGGTTCATAATAACGTATTTTCCTTCGATTACATCATCGAGAGCATCCCAAACTTCTTTGGTGGATTTTTCGATGAATTTTTCAGCATGTTTAATATTGTAAACCACACCGTTTTCGATAAGTTTCGCAATAACAAATGGTTTAAATAGAATCAGTGCCATTTCTTTTGGAATACCACATTCATCCATATGGAGATTTGGTCCCACAACAATAACTGAACGAGCAGAGTAATCAACTCGTTTCCCAAGAAGATTCTGTCGGAATCGACCTTGTTTTCATTTGAGAATCTCTGTGAGAGATTTAAGTTTTTTCTTATTTGCAGTCACAAATCCTGATCTGTTCGTTCGAGTCTCACCAGTGATAAGCATATCAACTGATTCTTGCAACATTCGTTTTTCATTTTTTAGAATAACATCTGGAGCTCCGAGTTCGATCAATTTTTTGAGTCGATTATTTCGATTAATAACTCTTCGGTAGAGATCATTGAGATCACTTGAAGCAAATCGTCCACCATCCAGTTGAATCATAGGTCGAAGATCTGGTGGTATAATAGGAAGCGCTTCTAATATAAACCATTCCGGTCGTTGTCCTGATTTAAGCAGGTTTGCAGCCAGTTTAATTTTTTGTAAGATTTTCTTTTGTTTTACTTGAGTCGCTACTTTGAGTTCTTTTTCTTGTTCTTCGATAAATTGAAGTAAATCAATTCGCTCTAAAAGAATTTTTAAGAATTCAGCACCGGTTCCACCCTCAAATACGTGTGGAAATTTTTGATCGAGTACTCGGTATTCGAGTTCTCCTACTACTTCACCTGACTTAAGTGACTTAAGTCCATCAATAAGTTCTTCAAATTCAGCTGTAAGTTCATCTAGTTTTGCCATCGCAACTGCTTCCTGAGTAGCGAATTTTTTTGCTGTGAGTTTTCCTTCTTCTTTTTGAATTTTGAGTTCATTCACTTCTTTTTGAAGTTCTTTTTGCATTTCAGTTTTTGCAACTTTATACTTGTTTTCTACTTCTCGAAGTGCTTCTTCTCGTTTATCTTCGTGTACATCAGTAATGATATAAGATGCAAAGTAAACAATTTGTTCGAGTTTTTTAACTGGTAGATCAAGAAGTAACCCAATTCTACTTGGAACTGATTTCATATACCAGATGTGTGCTACTGGAGCATAGAGGTCGATATGAGCCATTCGTTCTCGTCGTACTGAAGTTTTTGTTACTTCAACACCACATCGTTCACAAACAATACCTTTATATCGGATTCGTTTATATTTACCACAGGCACATTCGTAGTTTTTTCGTGGTCCAAATATTTGTTCACAAAACAGACCTCCTCTTTCTGGTTTTTGTGTTCTATAGTTAATCGTTTCACTGATGAGTACTTTCCCATATGATAGGTTTCGTATTCGTTCTGGAGAAGCTATCCCAAGAGAGATACCTGCGAGGTTATCGAGGTTTTTTCCGATGGTAATATCTTTTTTTCCAATGTCTTTTGCAATCTCTGAAAAATCGGTGATTTTGTCGTTGAGAAAGTTATCAAAGTTTTTATCAAACATGTATTATGAGTTATAGATTAAAGAGTGTGTATTATTAAGTGAATTATTATGATTCGTCGTCGATTCATCCTTCTACTTTAATTTGTTTATCACCAAGAACTTTGTGTTCAATTTTTATAATATCTTCGTATCGTTCGAGTGCTTGTGCTTCTTTATCTGATAATTCTTCATTATCTAGCAAGTCAAGATCAAGACCAATAGACTGAAGTTCTTTAATCAATACGTTAAATGATTCTGGTATATTTGGTTTTCGAATAGGAGCATTTTTTACAATCGCTTCATATGCTTGGGTTCGACCCGCAACATCATCTGATTTAATCGTAATCATTTCCTGAAGTATGTTACTGGCTGCATATGCTTCCAGTGCCCATACCTCCATTTCCCCAAATCTTTGTCCACCATTTTGAGCTTTCCCTCAAAGTGGCTGTTGTGTTACCATAGAATATGGTCCAACAGATCGAGCATGAATTTTTTCTTCTACGAGATGGTGGAGTTTTAACATATATTTAATACCTACCATTGTTCGTTCTTTAAATGGTTCACCGGTTTCACCATCAAACAGTTGTACTTTTCCATCTGGATCCATATCTGCTTTTTTCATGATATCTGCAATAGTATCGAGTTCAATACCATTGAGAATAGGAGTCGCAACTTTAATACCAAGTTTTTTTGCAGCGAGACCTAGGTGTGTTTCGAGTACCTGACCAATATTCATACGAGATACTACCCCAAGTGGGTTGAGAATAATATCTACTGGAGTTCCATCCTCCATAAATGGCATATCTTCTTCTGGTACAATTCGAGAGACAATACCTTTGTTCCCGTGTCGTCCTGCCATTTTATCTCCTACTTCAATTTTTCGAGTCTGAGCAACAAATACTTTTACTTGTTTAAATACTCCGGTTGGAAGATTATCTCAGTTTTCTCGTTTTAGTACATGTACTTCAAGAATTTTTCATCCTTGTCCTGATGGAAGTCGGAGTGAAGAGTCTTTAACATCTTTTGATTTATCACCAAAGATAGCTCGAAGGAGTCGTTCTTCTGGAGAGAGTTCTTGTTCTCCTTTTGGAGTAATTTTACCTACCAAAATAGATCCACCTTCTACATATGCACCAGTTCGAATAATACCATCGATATCGAGGTCTTTTAATTTCGCAGCAGATACATTTGGAATATCATCAGTTGTTTGTTCCGGTCCGAGTTTCGTTTCACGAACATCCATTGAATATTCTTTAATATGGATAGATGTATAGGCATCTTGTTCTACAAGTTTTGATGATATAATAATCGCATCCTCAAAGTTATACCCTTTCCATGGCATATAGGCTACCATAAGATTTTTACCAACCGCTAATTC
Source organism: uncultured Candidatus Peribacteria bacterium (assembly GCA_964522625.1). Taxonomy (GTDB): domain Bacteria; phylum Patescibacteriota; class Gracilibacteria; order BD1-5; family UBA6164; genus JAKVBB01. Next base: position 4,374 of record CAZFWS010000029.1, read on the forward strand.
ACCATTATCTATTGATTGACCATCACAGAGAATATCTCCTGCCTTAAATTTATCTCCTTTTGAAAGAAGAGGTTTTTGGTGGATAATATGATCATGATTTGATCGTCGAAAAGTTTTGAATTCGTAGGTTTTTTTCTCACCATTTTTATAAAGAACAGTAATATGCTTCGCATCAACACCGAGTACTTCACCATTTTCTTCAGCCAGTACTACGTATCCTGATCCTTCTCATACAATTCGTTCCATACCCGTTCCTACTACAGGAGAGTCTGATTTTAAAAGTGGTACTGCTTGACGCATCATGTTTGAACCCATTTCCGCTCGTGTCGCATCATCATGTTCCAAAAATGGAATCAATGATGTTTCTACAGACATCGTTTGTTTTGGAGAAACATCGATATGAGTAATTTCGTTCACGTGAGTAATCGTTGGTTCATTCCCAGCTCGGGCACCGATTCGAGTATCCGTAAAGTTACCAAATTCATCTACCTCACTTCCGGCTTCTGCAACGGTCAGAACTCGTTCTTGATGTGCATCAAAATAATCAAATTTTGTTCCGAGAAAACCTCGAACCTTGATTGTTTTAGCTGCTATTTTTGTACTGATTTTTTTTGCATCAGCTTCTGATACGATTTTTTTATCTTCAACAATTACTTTTCCATCATCTCCAACAATATCCCCGAGTGCAATTCTATTTACAATCGCTTTCCCATCATTTTTAACCGTATGTTCAATGACTTGAAATGGTGTTAAAATAAAACCATATTTATCTACTTTCGCATACGAAGATAGATGAAGTACAAGACCAATATTTGGTCCTTCTGGAGTACAGATAGGACAAATTCGACCATACTGAGTTGGATGAACATCTCGAACCTCAAATGATGCTCGTTCTCGTGTTAAACCACCCGGTCAGAGCGCAGAGATTCTTCTCTTGTGCCCAAGTTCTGAAAGCGGATTTGATTGATCCATAAACTGTGATAGTTGTGATGAACCAAAGAATTCTTTCATAATCGCAACTACTGGTCGAGAGTTTATAAAAGTCCCTGGAGTCGCATCATCGAGTTCTACAATAGTCATTCGATCTTTTGCAATTCGTTCCATTCTAGCAATACCAACTTTAAGTTTATCCATAATAAGCTCCCCTACTGATCGGATTCGTCGGTTTTCGAGGTGATCAATGTCATCAACTACGTGTCCTGCCTGTCCGTATGATAGATTGAGGAAGTATTTCAATGCGGTTACGATATCTGATAGATCGAGGAATCGACCATTTTCATCTTCGTATTTTGTTTTGATTCCGAGTTTAGAACCCATTTTAAGTCGAGCAATTTCTCAAAGATCAAATCGTTTTTCGTCTTTAAAAGTTGCTTGAAAGAGGTCTTCCACTCGTTCATCAGTTGCCAGATCACCTGGTCTGAGGAGTTTATACAGAACATGAAGTGCTTCCAATCTATTTGTTGTTTTATCTTTTTCGAGTGTTGGAGCAATATGATTTGCTATAATATCATCTCCGAGTTCTGAAAAAGTTGCTAAAATTTCAGCATTTGATTCCATTCCAAAAGCTCTGAGTACTACAGAGATAGGAAGTTTTCGTTTTTTATCAATTTTTACATTAATAATTCATTTTTTTTCGATATCTATTTCAAACCAGCTTCCTTTTGCAGGAATTACTTTGAGTGAGTGAGATCCTTCAGTCAAAGTAAAAAATATACCGGTTGATCGTATAATCTGGTTAACGATTACTCGTTCAATACCATTTACTACAAATGTAGCAGATTCTGTCATCAGTGGAATTCCACCCATATAGACGTCTTGTTCTTTGATTTCTCCTGATTCTTTATTCAACATTTCGAGTCGAACTTTCATAGGAGCATCATAGTTGAGGTTTTTTCGTTTACATGTTTCCATGTCATACTTTGGCTCCTCTATGGTGTGTCATTTATAGTAAATATCTACTTTTTCTTCTGAGAAGTCTGATATTGGGAATGCATCGTTAAATGCTTTATCAATACCATTCTTAAGAAAATCGTTATACGAGTCGAGTTGTACTTCAAGCATTTCTGGAATTCCAGCAATAGAACGATCATCAGTATAATAATGTCGTCCTTTTATGTCGTACAAACTTCCTACTTCTTTATTTTTTGAAGAAGTTTTTGTCATAAAAAATGATTATTAGTAAATAAAGAGAAAAATCCCCTCTGCCTCTTCGAGACATCTCTCCTTTATTAAAGGGGAGAAAATTAAGTATTTTAGGTGATTTATATATCATCGTTAGAGTCCATTCCTTCCGAATTTAATACGAAAAAAATAACCCTACCTGTCGGAGTGACACAATCATGAGGTAGTGCTAACGAGGGGGATTATATGTATTTATAGGTGGGAATCAAGTTTTTTTGGTAAGAATAAAACCCGCGAGTGCGGGTTTTAAAAGATAAAGTAAAACAAGAATAATTACTTTTCATTTCATCAATCCATAAATTAATACAACGGAATTAATTGTTCTAATATACCCTCTAAATCAGAAAGTCTCTGTTTCAACTCACTTTCGCTTACAAGCTCTATATCTAAAGTCAATGAGAGAACAAGAGCTTCGACAAGAAGTTTATATTGAGATCGCTGAGTGTCAGCAATATATTTTGCAATATACTTAAGCTGTCCACTCAATCTTCTTAAGTGATTATATAGATTAAAATTTAATTCACCCGCTATTAAATAAGCTAATTCCATTTTTAATGTAAATATTTCATTTTGACCAAATTCAACTTCTTTTAATTTGTTAATAATACTACAATAATTCCCTATAAATAAAGAATTTTTATCATCAACGCTATTTTAAGGATTACTCATAAAAATCTCCTAAAATTTGTCTGTTTCTATTTTTGAACTTAAAAAAAAGTTAACATTATTATCTTAACTTTATAAAAAATGTCAATATTATATCGGCAACCTTAGTATATAATAAAAGCCCATGTATACATGGGCTTTTACTTCTATCCAACTACTGCCTCAGATTCTTTAACTACATCCTTATTATGAGATAATTCGTGAAACTTATCCGTACATAACTTATCTATTTCTTCTTTATTTTGATTGTATCTATCCATAATTAATCCATCATCAGAGCCTTTTTGCTTTTCTTGTAAAAAACAATATGCATTCTGACAACGATCAATAAGTTGTTGCTTAAAAGAAGAATTAGAGGAATTATGTTGTTTCGGTAAAGAATCTAGGTTTCGCAGTAACTCTGCCCAGTTCCGCATCAAATTATTGATCTCTTTATTACCTAAAATACTATCATCTAGATATTGTTCTCCTTCTTTTAATAGCACCATTACCTGAGCTATCAACTCAAATAAATGATCAATTTCTTGATACTTTGACATCATATTCTCCCTCAATTTGTTTCTATTTTTTGACACTTTTCTTTTAAAAAGATAAAATTATTATATATAATGGGCTAATACTCTAAATTGTGTGCTATATTATATAAAATATTGGCTTATTCTAA
>CAZFWS010000030.1:0-7796 GCA_964522625.1 uncultured Candidatus Peribacteria bacterium
GGATGATCTGTAGTGAAGATGAACTTGGAATGACGAGTATCAGACAAGAATGAATTTTCATTCTTCCAGATGACGCTCCACTGGGAGTATCTATTCGAGAATATCTTTGAAAAAATGATGCTATTCTTGAGGTCGATAATAAAGCCATTAATCACCGACCTGATCTATTTTCACATATCGGGATTATTCGAGAAATCTGTGCCATAGCATGACAAAAATTTGATTTTAACTATGCAGAGTATAATTTTTCTACACTTCCAACACTCTCACTCAAAAATGAGATTCCTCATGAAGTATCACGCTATACCGCAACGGCTGTTTCTGGTGTAGAGAATTCAGCTTCACCCGAACATATGGTATCTGTTCTCGGTTCAGCAGAATGTGATTCAAAAGGACTTCTGGTAGATGTTTCAAATTATTCTTTGTATCTATATGGACAACCAACCCACTGTTTTGATGCAGATAGCATCGTATGAGACATCATCATTCGATACGCTCAAAAAGACGAAGCCTTTACTGGCCTGAATGATGTTGACTATACTCTTGCTGAAACAGATATTGTTATAGCAGATAGTGAAAAAGTATTGGCCCTCGGTTGAATCATCGGAGGAAAAAGCTCTGCTGTGTCAGATACTACGACCAATATCATTATCGAATGAGCTCACTTTAATCAAGCAACTCTCAGACAAACAGGAAAACGAATTGGCCTCCGAACGGATGCTCTGAATGTTTTTGAAAAAGATATTCAACCAGATATGGCTGATAAATGAGTGGCTCTTATATTAGAAGACCTCCTAAAAGTCTTTCCAGATATGAGTGTAACGGCACATGCTGATTCATATGATACTCCTCAGAAACCAGTATCACTTCCATACACCCCTGAGTATATAGAAAAACTCATTGGAAAAGAATATAGCGCAGCAACTATTTTGGCTATTTTAGAAAATCTCTGAATTCAAAAGACCGGTGATTCACTCTCTATTCCATTCTGGAGAAAAGACCTCAATTATCCAGCAGATATAGCTGAAGAAATCGCTCGAATCGATGGATATAATAATATCGAAACGACCGTTCCACGAATGAATCTTGGAGCAGTGGTGCAAAACCCTGAATACACACTCAAAAAACAAATTCGAGATTTTTTCACCCTTCGAGGATATTTTGACATGTATAGTTACTCGTTTGTAAATGCTGATCTCATGGCACAACTCTGAGAAACTACTGATACACTCATTCCTATGAAGAATGCTCTCAGTGAAGAACTCACACACTTGCGAGGTAGTCTGATTCCACATCTGCTCAGTGCTCTCGAACAAAACAAACATGATAGAAAAGATATGAAGCTCTTTGAACTTGAAAAAGTATTTACGCGCGTTTCAGAAACAGAGACCAGTGAACACTACTCACTCGGAGGACTGGTTCAATCATCATCTGAAGTTCCCTACTACGAAATTCAATCCGAAGTTTCTGATATGATGCAACGACTCGGAATTCAAAAATTTCATTTTAATGCTTCTGATAGCCTGCCAGAATATGCTCATAAAACGCGAAGTGCGGTGCTTATGGCTCGTGGACAAGAGATTGGATTCGTCGGAGAAATTCATCCAAAAGTAGCCAAAAATTTTGGAATCACAGAGCGAATTGCATTTTTTGAGATCCGAGCAGACAAGCTCGCAACCATGCTCGGAGCGATTACCAAAGCAAACGATATCTCTGAATTTCAGATGAATCAATTTGATCTGAACTTTGTTATCGACAAAGATACGACTGGTCGAGACATCCAAATTGCTATCGAACGAAGCAACCAACAACTCATCCAAAAAGTAGAACTCTTCGACATCTTTGAATCAGCCGAAAAACTCCCTGGAAAACGAAGTATCTCATTTAAAATTTCTATCCAATCATTCGAAGGAACACTCGATGATACGGTCAAAAATGAACTCATATCTGAGATCGTGAAAAATGTAGAAAAGAAGTGAGGAACTTTACGCTAAAAACATTTGACTCTGCTGCCTTTTTTTATATAATTCCCGCACGAAGAAGACTAGATTAGTAAGGCCTATCCTCAAATATGCTGAACCCAATCAAAAAAACTCTTATTTATTATAACTGTTAGATATGCCTATTATACAATCTGCCAAAAAACAATTACGGCAGAATAAAACGAAAAAATCTCGAAACGATCATTATCGAGCACTCTACCGAGAAATGAGACGATCATTCGAAGAAGCAATTAAAAGTGGTGACGTAAAAGCTGCTCAAGCAATTTTTCGAAACGAGACAGATAAAGATGGTAAAACCACAAAAGCTGGTTTACAATCTGTTATTGATAAACTCGTAAAAAAGAATATAATTCACAAGAATAACGGAGCAAGAAAGAAATCAAACTTCGTGAAAGCTATGAAAAACGCTGCTTAATTTATACTATCTGACTTTTTTACATGAAAGAGAAAAAAAGAGTACTCAATGATAACATCCGAGCTCACAAAGTTCAGCTGATCAATGACCAAGGTGAAAATCTCGGTGATATGACTCTCGCGGAAGCGAAAGAAAAAGCAAGTGGACTGGAGCTTGATCTCATGGAAATGGGAAAAAAATGAGATGTTACCATTATAAAAATGCTCGACTACGGTAAATTTCTCTACCATCAAAAGAAACAAGATCAAAAGAATAAGCAAAAAGGAAAAGCCCCTGACCTAAAAACAATTCGAATTACTTTTAAAATCGGAGAACACGATCTAGAAATTCGAAAAAAACAAGCCATCAAGTTTGGACTCGCACATCATCCACTCAAAGTGACATTGATGCTACGAGGACGAGAAAACAATTATAGTGATCTCGCTATGGAAAAGATGAAAACATTTGTTGAATCACTTTCCGAAGTCTACAAACTCGAAGGACAAATCAAACAAGGTGGAAACACATTTACCGCAATGTTAAAAATACTAAAATAATTTTATAAACTACATACCCATGTTAAAAACAAGAAGTGGAGTAAAAAAACGAGTAAAGATTACTGGAAAAGGTAAATTCAAACTCCAAAAAGCATGCAAACGACATCTCCTCAGTGATAAGTCAAAAAAAGCAAAAGGTCGAAACAAATACGGTCTGGTTGCTTCAAATGCTGAAACAAAAAAGATTAAAGCACAACTTCCTTTTGGATAAGCAATTTCTTTTAAAAAAAATTTATATTTAATATTACAATTACAATGGTACGAGTAAAACGAGGTCTTATGACTCGAAAAAGACATAAATCAATGCTACAAGCAACCAAAGGTTTCAGACTCCTAAACTCTAAAGTTTTCTCACGAGCAAAAAATGCTTGGATGAAATCTGGACTGAACTCATATATTGGTCGAAAACAAAAGAAACGAAACTTTCGAAGACTCTGGACTATCCGAATCAACAATGCAGCTCGAATGAATGGGACTACCTATTCTCGACTCATTAATGCTTTGTATAAAAAACAAGTAAAAATAGATCGAAAAGCTCTTTCAAATCTCGCTATTACAAATCCAAATATATTTAAAAATATTGTAAAATTTGTAAAATAGTACAAAAAAAGAATAGAATATAGTTTCTGTTCTTTTTTTTGTTTTGACAAACATATCAGCAAATATATACTAGTATGAAAAGGTATTTTTATCCTCTTTTCCCCCTTATATTATGCCACTTGATCAAATACCCGTTACTTTTATCCCTGAAACACAAGAAGGTGATACGATCATACTTCCTAAAATGTTAATATGACATAATATAGAATGAGTAGTACATGCTATAGAAACTATTATTTCTCAACAAGAACTTGATAATTTAGTTCTCTCTTGAATGCATAATAATTATGCATTCATACGAGAAAAAATACCTCAAATAAAAGCACCTGAAATAAATCATACACAAGCCATAGCCGCATAAAATATGAAAAAATATCTTATAGCATGAGTACAACTCTACCAAAAATACCTCTCCCCTGACCATTCCTGGTGGGCAAAGGCTCGAAATAACCCTCCATACTGTAAACATATTCCATCATGTAGCGAATATATGATAGAGTCTTTAGAAGTGCATGGCACTATTAAATGAGGATGCAAATGAGTCGGGAGAATATGCAGATGTATGCCCTGGAGTAAGGGATTATATGATCCGGTAAAGAAATAAAGCCTACATCTGTAGGCTTTATTATTTTTTCAAGTGATCTCGAATTAATTAGAACGTAATTTTTTTTCTAATTGAGGATATTTATCTGCTATAACTTGTTTAAAATTATCAGATAAATCTGACCACTGCAGTTTTTTAGAGTCTTTATTTTCTTCCAAATAAGCTTGATACATTAACTCGGGAACATCAGAGTATTCACCTCCTTCATTACATAGAATAACCGAAAAACCATTTCGTTCTATGTCTTGAATAATAGAATCCAAAGCATCACCTGGATCATATTCTTTTAAAAATGAAAAAATATATTTTATATCATCTAATAGATCATCTTTTTCAGATGAATGAATAGTTTCAGATATATTTTCTACTCTCGAAAGAAAACCAATGCAGAAACGTCGACTATACTTATCAAGATCCTTAGAGTATGGAATTGCTATAACCTCTTCTGATGATAACAAAGCTTTTAATTCTTTAGGATTCTTATCTTGATGCTGCCCTAAAATGATAACTATTTCTTTTAACTTTTTGAATCGATCAGATTTGATAAGTTTCTTCAAAGCATCATATTTTCGTACAAGACGATATAATTCTGTTGCGTTATTCATAATGTTTCACCTTTTAATTTGTTTTGATTTATGTTTTTGATTCAAAATATTCGAACTATAATTCATATTATATAAAATTATATATATGTCAAGTTAAAATAATTATATTTTTATTCTCATAAAAGATAAAGTTTTACTTTTCACTATTTATCTATATAATCCTAAAGCATTTTTAGGGAGAATAGTGCAGAACTATTCGCTACCACCTATCTATATATTAAAAATAATAACTATGGCACGAGGAAAAAAATATAACAAAGCTGTTGAGCTGGTAAACTCTGAACTATCATATTCAGTAACAGAAGCAGTAGAACTGTTAGAAAAAACAAACACGGTAAAATTTGACCCAAGTGTTGAAATTCACTTCAACCTGAACCTAGACCCAAAACACGCGGACCAAATGGTTCGATCAACACTCTCTCTTCCAAACGGATCAGGGAAAACTCAAAAAGTATGTGTATTTACAGACGGAAACGCGAAAGACCTGACTGATGCAGGAGCAACGGTTGCTGGTGGTGAAGAACTCATCGATGATATCGCTCAAGGAAATGTAGCACTTGATTTCGATGTGTGTGTTGCAAGTCCAGCTATGATGAGACACCTAGGTAAAATCGCTCGAGTACTGGGACCTAAGGGACTCATGCCAAATCCTAAAGCAGGAACCGTTGGTGAAGACCTCGTAGCAATCACAAAAGAAATTGCCGGTGGTAAATTCGAATTCAAAAATGATAAAGAAGGAAATGTTCACTCTATTTTTGGAAAACTCTCATTTGGAGCAAAAAAATTAGAAGAAAATCTTGCATTCTTCCTCAAAACTATCGAAGAAGTAAAACCAGCTGGCGCAAAAGGAAAATACATCAACTCAGTATACGTATGTAATGCTATGGGACCATCAATTCAAATTGATATGAACCCAGAAGAAAAATAATATTTTCTCTACATAAAAAAATAATCCCGAATTCGGGATTATTTTTTTATGATTTTATCGAGAGTATGAAGTTTGAGTAAACTATTAAACCCTTTCTGCAAGCTCCCCAGAACATCCGTGGTATAACAATCTGTTTTTTTATCACAGTAAATATCTTTGGTACAGTCAGTAATTCCAAGCTCTTCTCAAACAGCTACAAGGATATCAAATATGGTAATCAATTCGGGTTGTTTTAACAACTGAACCCCACCATGTCTCCCCTGCTTAGTTTCTATAATTCCAGCATGCGATAAATCGGTAATCACCAGTCTCAAGTGAGACTCACTGATATCCTGATCTATAGCAATATCTTTAATCTGAACCAACTCAGAAGAATGATCTGCGATATAACACAGAGCCTTCAGAGCTGTATCTCATGTTTTTGATAGTTTTATCATAATTCTTTTTTATTCCCCCCTTTAACAAAGGGGGCTAGGGGGATTACTCTATAATTACATCTTCAAATTGATCTATTTTTCCATCCTCTAAATAGAGATGAATAGCATTCCTGGTTGTCAGAAGTCACAGAACGGATGCTTGCCTACGTCGTGGAGACACGGGCATTTCAATAAGAGACTCTATGTAAGCAGAGTCTTTTTCTCATACTTCTGAAACCTTCATTCAGATAATAGACTCACCAAATATACTCGCACATGCGGTCGTAATAATAGCTGTGTCTCCTGTAAATCCAAATGCTTCTATCTTGTCATCTACAATTTTTAAAGACACTTCTAGATCATCTCAACAGATAGAATTATCTTCGTAATGCTTTATATCATAATCATCCAATATTTTTTTATTGGGTGGATTTTTTGCATAGTATGTAATGATTTCATTATACATGTTATATCAATATATCAGAGAGTATATAGAGCCCTAGAAGAAGCATAATCAGCCCCGTGATCAAGTGAACTCTTTCTACATTGAGCTCTTTATATTCCGTCAATTCATCTGTTCGCATCCAACCAAATCATACTACTAGTGCGATCACGACCATTGGGAGGACAAAAATTAAATTATATATCAATATATAACTATATCCCCATGTAGTAATACTACTACTCTCAGCAGCGAGATAGCCAAGTATTACGAGGTATGGACCAGAGGTACATGGAAGCAAAAATAAGCTGATAATAAAACCAACTCCAAAAGCTCCAGCAGGCGAAACAACAGAACGAATCATACGATTCATTTGAGGTCTCCATGATGCTGGAACTTCCATAGTAAAATATTTTCCATACCAGAGATAGTCTTTCAGATTAGCGAGTCAAATCAGTACTCATACAATACCAACTACCAATTTTAAATAAAATGTTGAATCTGTCGTTGCTAAGGCTTGATAAAGACCGATTCCCATAGCTGTATAACTGATAAAAATAGACAGAATAAACAGAAATCCAGCCAGCAGAACTCGAGACTTACTCCCACCCTGTTTTAAAATAGCAGAAAGCAGTATGATCATCACTGCAAACGCACATGGATTGATACTATCCCCCAGTGCTGCTGGAATCAAAATAAGAAAAAACTTCATTCTCTCTCCAAGTGATATCACTGCAGGAGCATCTATATTACCTACTAGTTCTGCTCCGACTCAGGTAGTCATATATGCGAAGCATAATAGAGTCGCTAAAATATATTTCATATTATTTTTTATTTCAAAATACAAGTCCCCCAATGACTCCGACAACAATCAATCCTAAGATAATCAAAACAATCGTTTTCTTATGACTTTCTGGAACCTCACCAAGAAGAGGAGTAAAATGTTCTATAATAGGGGCATCTCATACTAAATATGATGTCTCCGTTCCTGATCATGAGTTGATGACTAAAAATGGTACTCCTATAGTATTTGGATCTAACCCTAATGCAGTTGCATCTGCAATCATTGCTGACCTGTTATCATCATCAAAATATACTTCTCGTTTTTCGAGATCAATTTTACTCATGGCATCAACAGCCGTGAAGTATTTATCTACTTGAGCACAATAGGCACATCACTGTCCATAATAATAGACATAACTGTTTGCAGGAATTACTTCTGTTGTTTGAGTTGGTTCTACATCTCC
>CAZFWS010000031.1:0-7734 GCA_964522625.1 uncultured Candidatus Peribacteria bacterium
GAGCACTTATTGGGGCAAGTATCAACTATGGACTCTGATATTTTCTTTGAGCTCCTGTATTAAAAAGCATTATTCATACATTCTGAAAATATATTTTCTTAAAAGAATCTCATTATATTCTCGCAGAAAATTATTTTTCAAAACATGGAAGCATCACTACGCTGCTCGCTAGATTTATTCCAGCGGTACGACAACTGATCAGCTTGCCAGCTGGAACATTTCACATGAATATTCCAAAATTTCTCTTCTATACTGGACTTGGAGCTGGTATATGGAACCTCATTCTCATGAGTATTGGGTATATCGCAGGGGAGAATAGTGAGCTGATATCTCGGTATGCAAAAGAAGCTCTTGTGATAAGTCTGATTTCTATTATAATCATAGCCGTTGGGTACTATTACTCGCATAAATATCTCAGTAAGAAATACAGCTCATAATGAACTCTGGAAGAACTATATTTATAGGGGATATACATGGATGTTATGATGAGTTTATACTTCTAATAAAAAAACTAAAAATTCAATCAAGTGACACTATATATATTGTTTGAGATATGATCAATAAATGACCAAAATCATATCAAGTATTAGAGTTTTTATACCAAAATAGGGAACAATATCATTGTATTAAAGGGAATCATGAAGTAAATTTTTTAAATTTCCATACTCAAAACTACGAACATTTTCATTTTATTGAACTTCAAGAAAAAATAGATCAAAATAGGTATATAGATATAGTTGGATATATAAAAAAACTCCCTCTCTATATAGAAATAGATAATTTTCTCATGATTCATGGTTGACTGATACCATGAAAACATATTCATGAACATGAAGCAGATGAAATAACAAGAATAAGAGAATATAACTGAAAACCGTGGTATAATTACTATAGATGAGACAAAAAAATCATCTATGGGCACTGGGCAGTGCAATGACTTCATATTGCCCATAATACCGTATGACTTGATAGTGGTTGTGTGTATGGAAAAGAATTATCAGCATATATACTCGAAACTGATCAGATTATTCAACAACAAGCACTGAAACAGTATTGTAAAATACCAGATCTCAGTATGATAGAATCATTACAAATAAAATTAAACACTACACTCGAATGCATATATCAGAACTTCGGGAAAATAACCAGTATAAAATAGCTATTCTATGATATGGAAAAGAAGGGAAGAGTGTTCTTCATTTTTTAGAGAGTCTTTCATACCCTGTAGATAATATTACACTCATTGATACCGAAAATATCTCATCAGACACATATCAAACTATTACTTGAAGCGGATATGTAGATCATTTGGAACAATATGATATTATTTTTAAATCTCCTGGAATATCTCCATACCATCCACAACTGATAGAACATAGAGATAAGTTCAGTAGTGGAACAGAACTCTTTTTTGATAATTACCAGTGAAAAGTGATATGAATCACTGCAACAAAGGGAAAATCAACTATTTCTACACTCACATACCAGTGCCTAAAAGATGCTTGATATAACGTAAAGCTTGTTTGAAATATAGGAACTCCGGTACTCGATGAGATAGATATTTTAAACTGAGAAGTATATGATTATGTTATATATGAACTTTCGAGCTATATGCTCGAAGGATTTCAACCAAAACTCGAAATAGCACTCCTGTGAAACATATATCCAGATCATCTGGATTGGCATGAAAATATGGAGAATTATAAAAAAGCAAAAAATAATATTCTTTTCCATGCAAAAAATAAATATCTCCATGGAGAGCGAGAAGAAAAGATTAAAAAACATGATGTTCAAACATATTGAACATCATGAATATTTCAACATAAACAACAGTGTATCTATAAAAATAATGATCTCTTTTTAAGTACATCAGATATCATGCTTTTATGAATACATAATTATATGAATATCTGTTGAGTTCTATCTATACTGAGTGATATCTGAGTAAATGAGCAAAGCATTAAGAATACAATAGGGAAGTTTCAATGACTCTCTCATAGAATGGAAAATATCTGAACCTATAAAGGGATCACATTTATTGATGATGCTATATCAACCACACCAGAAAGTACTATCGCAGCAATAGAAACATTCTGAGATCAAATAGACACTCTTTTTCTTGGTGGAACGGATAGAGGATACGATTTTAAAAAACTCTGAGAATGTATAGGGAAGTATAATGTACAAAATATTGTATTATTCCCTATTTCATGAGAAAAAATAGAAGCTCATTTACCTCAAAATAGCCGTATTTTTAAAACCGATAACATGGCTCAAGCCATAACATTTGCATATAAACAAACTTCATCATGAAAAATATGTTTATTATCTACAGCGAGCCCCAGTTATAGTATATGGGAAAATTATCAAGAAAAATGAAAACTATTTAAACAAGAAATCCAAAAACAAGCGAGCTAAACAAGTTGCCTCAACTCAGATTAGATATATAATACATCTAATTATATATCTAACAATACATCAATTATGGATACGGTTAATCTGATAGAATATACACTTGGTTTTTATATGCTGACTATGTGAATATCAATACTTATCAATAAAAAGAGTTGGAAAAAGCTTATTAAAGCGCTTTCAAAAGATAAAGTATTTTTAAAAATCGCTGGAGCTGTAACACTCGGACTGGGTCTTATATGTGTATTTGCTATATCATCACTCGAAGCAAAAATCCCTCTTCAAATAATTATTTGGATCATGGTAATAAAATGAGTTCTTGGATTAATTATGACACCAAAAATGTCGAAAAAAATTATGGCTCCATTTATAGATTCTGATAAATATCTTCAAATATCAGCTATTATCAGTATTTTAATTGGATGATATCTTATCATCGCATAATTACTCTGATTGTAATATAAAAAATGTATCATCATACTAGAAAACTTAAAAAATGCTTTAAAACGCAATATATTAAGTTTTCTTTTTTTATTGTCTTTATATAGCGATTTATATAATCCTATATTCACTCAAGAAAGTTATTTTTCAATAAATAGGAGAGTGAATTTATATTATTTTTGTATACAGGTATAGAATATAAGTATTTAAAAAAATATAGCGTATAAGCAAAAAAGTATTTATCATAAAAAACAACGCGAAAGAGTAGAAGAGTCAATTATTTATATTACTTAACATAATATAACTTATGTGAATAATTATATACACTTCTTTATAAGATTATAGCTAAATCCATCTCTCATCAGTTTTTCTATTATTTTTTGTGTATTATATTTATTGTGTAATATTCAAATTTTATATGCTACGATCTCCTGTTCTATTTCTATGGTATATGCTTCTGATAAAATTTTTTCTACTTCATATTTATCCTGGGTCCGTTCTACTAGTTTTGAATATATATACTGACGTGATTTATGCTTTCAGATATATTCCTGAATTTTTCGTGCTATAAAGTCAGTGCTTAATAATGATGCTTCTGAGTCTTTGAGTATCTGCATTTTTTGATCTATAATATCTGTATTAAACTTCTTTTCTCGAAGTTTATTCTGAATATAAAAAATATTCTTATTCTTCCCTCTATAGAGACGAATCTTAGAGTCTATCACACTATTTTCATCAAATAAATGCTCTAATTCTGTATAGATTTGATCTACGAGAGCAGTATTATTATCGGTTTTTTCAAGCATTTTTTCCCTTAATCTCGTCACACTTGGAAAATATCAAAAATAATACCACATAGCGTAGTCTCTGAGTCGTTGTTCTGAGTATGTCTGAGTATTTTTCATGGTATTTTATGTATTTTCCCCCTCCTTGATAAGGAGGAGTTAGGGGTAATTTCCTCTTCCCTACTATATCTAATTTTTTGTAAAAAGAAAAAAGAACACATAAATGTTCTTTTCTATACGAGCATGGCTAGCTCGCTTTTCTCTTCACTTGTCATATATCCGACAAATTTTAAAAAGTTAATTTTTTCAACTTCTGAAATTCTGTCAGAATGAGCAATTTTATTTAATAGAGAGGCATCTACTAAAATTTTACTTTTTTTCATATTCAAGTATGTTATATATATAATTTACAGAAAATAAATTAGATATATGTATATATTATAAATTATATTTTACATACTGTCAAATAATTACATAATATTTATTTACTCTATGATAATTCTCTGAATAGATCCTGGAACTACTACCACTGGTTTTGCCATTATAGAGAGAAAAAATAACAATTTCATACTCATAGATTATGGTGTTATTTCTACTACTCCAAAAGTAGAATTATCTACTAAATTACTCGAAATAGGCTCTGATATATCTCAAATACTCGAAAAATATCAACCACATATCGTTTCTATCGAAAAACTCTTTTTTAATACTAATATTACTACTGGTATTGCTGTATCTCATGCGAGATGAGTTATGATGTATGAAGCTACAAAAAGATGAATTCAAATACTCGAATATACTCCCCTTCAAGTCAAAAAAGCCATTACCTGAAATGGTAAGGCAAATAAAGCACAGCTCCAAAATGCGATTAAAATACTCTTTAAATTAGATGATGTTATTAAACCAGATGATGCAGCTGATGCTGTTTGATTAGGATATATGGGAGGATTGAATGCAAATAGTTTATAGACTTTTATCTTTGTATATAAAATAAAATGCTCCAACCAGTCCTGTAAACATCAATATACTAAAAATCATGTATCCTAGTTGATACGAATACGACATAATATATCAAAGTCCAAATGTAAGTAAAACGGATATAATATTTCAAACTTGAGATTTGAGTGACAGTACGGTTGCCTTATAACGCTTGTCAGAAATATACTCATTAAACAGTATTCCATGCATAAACGGAGTCCTTCACCATTGGTATCATATAATAATAGAAAATAATATTCCTACTACATAGGGATTCTTAAAAAATGATATCATAGCAAAAAAGAAGGGAAATATAATCAGCTCGTATAAAAAAAGCTGCCGAAGTGCTACTTTCCCTTGTAGGTGATGTATAGTATGTCATACTATAAACCATACGATTCGAGAAAGTCCCATAACCATTCATATTAAAATGATGGGATATCATAGATCTGTGAGATATATGGTTCTAAAAGCATGCTCTCCCATCATAAATCCTGTGATAATAGCAAGGAAAAGTGATACATGGAGTGTTTGTGATTTAAAAGAATCTTGAATAATTCGAATAATTCATTTATGGGGTGTATGACCAGGCTGTTTATTACTGATATTTGGGAGCAACATCAAAGCTCATAAACCTATCAGATCTACTCATGTCCAAATAATAAATGGGAGCAATATATGTATTTGAGTAAAAAATGGAAGTATCACAATAAATAATACTGATAATAGGGATACATTTGCTCCTATTTTACCATCAATTTTTCCAAACTCTTCTTCTTTTCAATACCTAGATAATAATTCATAAAAATAGGAAGAAGAAGACCCCGATGAAAATGCAAATGCAAGTGTTTGTGATATTGATCCAAGAATAAAACAATAAAAATTATAATTTTCTCATACAAAAAATGCCCCCACATAAAACAATACTGAAAATATTTGGAGTATTTTTGATAATATTAATATCTTTTTATGTCCAAACATATCAGATATATATCATGATGGTACTTCAAACAAAAATGATAATAAATATCAGATTCCAGCAAATATACCGATCTGATTTACAGTGGTATTTGGAAGCGTTAAAAAATATATCGACAATAGAGCAATGAAATTTCGTCGAAAGCTCAGTTTATAGATAAAATATTTGAGATAAAATGATGGTATTTTTGATAACATATTATTTATTTAACTCTCTCAAAACCCGCTCTGCATGACCAGTTGCTCGTACATTTCTATATTCTTTTAAAATTTCTCATTTGTTATCTATGATAAATGTGGAACGAATGACCCCCATAACTATTTTTCAGTAGTTATTTTTTTCTCCGTATGCTCCGAATTCTTTGTGGAGTTCTAGATCAGGATCAGATATGAGATCGATAGAAAGTTCTTGTTTTTCAACAAATTTTTTATGTGAATCGATACTGTCTTTTGATACTCAGACGATCTGAACTCACTGATCAGCAAATTCTTTTTTGAGACCACTAAAATCTTTGGCTTCCTTGGTGCAACCAGGAGTATTATCCCGTGGATAAAAATAGAGTATTGTTTTTGGAGAAAGTGAAAGTATTTCTCCCAGTGAGATTTCTGCTGTATCTCCAGTATAAGCCAATGCAGAGTATTTTTTTTGTAAGTCCATTTTTTTATTTATTTAAGGTAATAATGTATTCTTCCCCTCCTTGATAAGGAGGGGTTAGGGGTGGTGCATATTAATATCTATATGAGTATCATCTGTATGTATAACTTCTCATCAAAAGTGATTATAGTCAGTTATCTGATTTTCGCATATGTTTTTTATCCATTCTCATTTTATTTTTTTCACTCAGTGGGCTATTTTTAGTATTTTTCCATCTTTATTTGTGAGAAAATTAATATTTATAACAGGTCTGGTGAGTTTTTTGAAATCAATCATTTTTTGATACGCTCCTGGAAGTAGATTTACGATATAATCAGCTTTTGAATGATTGAGTGCCTCAGTGATATTCTCTTTCCAATATCATGCCAGTCATTTCGATTCAATCGGAAGTTTATAATTCGCGATAGTATCCTGAGGTTGGAGTATGCCATACATTCCTGAAAATATATAAAAAGAACGATCAAAAAATGTTTTTCAATTGGAATTCATACCAGCATAATCAATCGCTTTATACATAACCCCTGAGTATCGCTCAATAGCAGGAAGACATGCTTGAGTGAAAAGTGTGGTATTTGATATCATAGCTTCTCCATAACGTTTTCAGCTACATTTCAGGTCTTTTTCAGTGACTCATTTGATAATATCAATAGGCTTATCGAAATTATAAAAACATGATGATTCAGTATGCGTTCATCATATATTTTTTCATTCAGATGGTGGCAGTAAAAATATTATTTTCATACTGCCAGTCTAATATAAAAACTAATTTTGTCTAAAAAAAAAATTTTATATAATCATGTGTATGAAACACCTAAAAACACATATCAACAAACTCGAACTTTGAGGAGAGCTTATACTAAAAGACATCGATTTTACACTCAATAGAAATGATAGAGTTAGTATTGTTGGACCAAATGGAGCTGGTAAAACAACGCTTCTGAAAATCCTCACCGGAGAAATCACGACCTATGATGGAAATATAGATAATATCGGAAATATAAAAATATGATATCTGCAACAGATATACCATGATGATAGTTCTATCACGGTTGAACAAGAACTACAAAATGCTTTTTCTGATATCAATACTATGAATGCAGAACTCGAAGAGTTAGAGAAAAAAATGTCCGAGCATCCAGAAGATATGGATATTATAGAACGATATACTTCCCTTCTTGAACAGCTCTGAAATATATGAGGACACGAGTGTAATAATAAAATACATGCAGTGGTAAATGGGATGTGAATGGTTGATCTACTCCCAAAAAAAATATCTGAAATATCTGGATGACAACGAACAAAAGTCGCACTCGCAAAAGTACTCCTAGAATCACCAGATATGCTCTTTTTAGATGAACCAACGAATTTTATCGATATGAATTCAGTGGAGTGGTTGGAATCATATTTGAATAACAAATGGTCTGGTGGATATGTAATTATTTCCCATGATAGAGAATTTCTCGATCAAGTATGTACTAAAACATT
>CAZFWS010000032.1:0-7631 GCA_964522625.1 uncultured Candidatus Peribacteria bacterium
TATTCTATAGATGAGCTCCCACAATTATGGAACGTATTTATAGGAAATATGAGTCTCGTATGACCTCGTCCACATCAACCCAGAGAAGTACAAAAATATGATATCAAGCATACTCGTGTCTTGACCATTAAACCATGAATTACCGGTATGGCACAAGTCAATGGAAGAGAAAAAAATCACTTTGAAGAAGAAATAAAACTCGATATTTTTTATATAGAAAATTGGTCCTACACCCTTGATCTCAAAATACTCTTTAAGACACTCGCTGTTATTTTGAAGAGATAATCCACTAAAACTCATCTAAGATTCGGTAGTTTCTTCCCCCCCTGACAAGGGGGGATTGAGGGGGGCTAGACTCTATGAAACAGTAATCACTCTCTCATCTTTATTTTCTGTTTTTTTGAGAATAATTTCCAAATCTGGTGTATAATGATGTTCTATTAATTCTGGCCATTCAATCAAAATAATTCACTCGTGATGATCCAATATATCCTCTCATCCTATAGCAAAAAATTCATCATAATTGCTCAGTCGATATAAATCAAAATGATATATATGTTCATACTGGTTATAATACGTATAGGTTGGAGAGGTAACAGAAATATCTTTTCCAAGTATTTTTTGAATCAATGATTGAGAGAGGGTCGTTTTTCCGGCACCTAGATCTCATTTTATAAATACAATTCCTGAATCAGGAAGTGGTATATCCAGGTCTGAGATATCTCAAAGTGTATAACAAAGTGACATTTTTATAAATGAGAGGGAAATAATTTGATTTCAAATATGTTTTATACTATAATAGTTATATATACATATTAACTCCACCCAATTCTATGGAAACTTTAGTAGAAGTAAATAAAAAAGAACAAGACAGTATTTTGATATTTGAATTTACTGGTGAACTTGATGAAACAAATGCAGATAAAACATTTAAAACCATTTATGATCAAATTGGTGAATTTACCAACAAAAAAATTATTTTCAATTTTTCTGGCCTCAAATACCTCAATTCTAAATCAATCGGATATATTGCTGATGTTTTTTCAAACATCGAAGACTCAGAAGGACAAATGTCTATCTCGAACTGTAGCGATGGAGTCAAAGACATCCTCGAACTCGTAGGAATTACCACTATTGTTCCAACACTTGATACTGAAGAAGAAGCAATAGCTGAAGTTCAATAGAAAATTTATAATAAAAGCCTGAACATATATTGTTCAGGCTTTTTATAAACTTCCTTACATTCCTCCAATTAATGCAAATCCTACAAATAATGCAGGGTTACGAAGCATAGCAAATGCAGCACAGATAGATCCAATACCAATAATAAGTAAAATCAAGAAGTAGCTAATTAAATTCCAAAAAGAAACTGTTATTTTTAGAATTTTATTCTCAATTTTAAAATCATCAATTGCCACAGCAAAAGCAGTTTCAGGAAGAGAGTTTCCTAACTTATATACAGGAAAATTTGATAATCCTTTATATAAGGCCGATGATGCCATCGTTTTAACCAATTCTTCATCAGCAAGAACATTTTTTACTGTCGATGAAATTTGCTCTTCTACAATTGGAATTTTTGATAATATCGAATTCCATTTACCTTGAGACTTAAAACCTCCTGATACATCAAGTTTATGAAAAACGGGAGGTGATTCATCGTCTGGGATAAAATAAAATTTCTTGTCACCATATTTCGGATATCCTTGAACACTTACGTCAATCACAGTTTCAAAACCTGATTTTACTACTACCATATCAATTCGTATTTCAACAGTATCATCATGTAATAAAACGTTCAAATCATTAATAGTATATTTTGCACCTTTTATTTCTCCTGTAATTTTTTCTGAGGACAAAAATTTTCCTACTTGTGTGTCAAAAAAATCTTGATTTAATTCAGGAATTTCTTGAGACTTATTAGAAGCCACAAAAAATATAATTATAAGAGAAATACCAAGTATACCCAAAGTACTTATTACAATTTTACGCATATCAATAACCTTTTGTGTTTGTTTTTGAGAGTTGTATTATATATTATTTATATATATAGTCAATATTTTCTCAAACTCCTCCAACCCAAACTCCCCTGCTCGCTGCTGACACCTGTCGCGCATCTGTGATGATTGATGAAGTGTGATGTATTGAACTGCATCGCATATGTCAGATATGCTGAAATCGGGTTCTAGAAGTATACCGGTTTCATTATGAATAATACTTTCTTTGAGTCATCATTCATTGACTCAGATAACTGGTTTTCCAGCTGCCATAGATTCAAGTGGAATCATTCCAAAATCTTCATCTACAGGAATATAGAGAGTCGCTATAGTATTTCATACCATCTCTTTAAATCAAACGTTTCATGGAAGCGTAATACACTCTATATTGTCATGTCCTTGAGAGAGTGCAAATATTTTCTCACGATCTGGATCATTGAGTCCATAGATCACTTTTAATTTTTTATCTGGCATTTTTGTAAATGCTTCTACGATCATATCCACTCGTTTGGCTCCAGATAATCTGGCACAACTCAGATAATAGTCCTCCTGTCATACATACTTAAATTCATCTAGATCAACTGGAGGATAGAGTATATGAGCATCGATTCAGAGATATTTTTTTATTCTATCCCGAGTATTTTTTGAATTTGTTAGGACAACATCCATTTTTTTAATATCTCGTTCATACATAAATCGAAATACCTGGGAAATACATAAAAACACTGGTTTGAGGAGCCATGGCACTTTAGCAAGATACTGATTTTTTAAATCATAGAGATACCGTGGTGGAGTATGACAATAATATATTTTCTGTTGATCAGGGCTAGCGTTTCTTACTGCTGATATACAATCCCCCGAAAAAATAACCGTTTTATATTCAGAAATAAATTTTGTCTGATATAAAAAAGCAAATTTGAGCTTAATATGACGAAATCCCTTCGCAAATATTTCACTACTCACTGGAATCATAGCCCCAGTAAATCATTCTGCACGTAGATCAAAACTTCCTGCGCTAAAAAAACCTGATGCTATATCTGCTCTAAGAATTTTTCCCATCATCATAATGAGTCGCTCTCAACCTCATTTATATAAAAATGTATCGTGAAGAATCAAAATATCTTTTTTCTGCATACCCTATAACTTAGAGAAATAAGTATCCATATTTTTATGAGCAAAAATAAGTCCAAAAGCTCAAAAAATAATAGGAAATATAGCGACCATAGGAACTACTCCAAACAACATAATTCATCAAAACAATCATATCAAGGATCCAATAATAGAAAACATGAGACGCGATGGACGTTTAGAATATTTCACCATATGCTTACCAAAAAGTAGATATATCATAGAAACTGACAATATGAGAGAAAAACCAGAAGCAAATACGGTCAGCTCTATAATATCACGCGTGAAGTAGCATATAATCAGTACCAGTATAGCTATTAAAAGTGTATTTACACGCGTCTGTGTGATAACATTTTTAATCGGAAATACACGAATATTTGAAGATATTCCGTGAATAGTCGAATCCAGAGAAGACATAATAGCTGCAAAAAACATAACAATTGCCAGTGGAAAAAGAGCTGGAGGAATATAGAGTTCCATACCTCTGAGAAACACCATTGAAGGATCAATATTATCTACACTCCCCTTTAAAACATATCCCATTAACAATAATAGAGAGAGTGAGACAAGCATTAAAGGAATCACTAACAGAAATCACTTTTTAATATGCTTCGCATTTTTTGCGCTAAATAATAACTGATACCTATCTACAAATGAAAAAGCTGAAAAAATACCATATATCAAAAATCATGCGAAGGTTCCCATATTCAATTGATCAAATGAAACACTTCTGAGTGCAGAAATATCTGTTGTAGAAAATAAAGACATTGCCATAACAGTCAATATAATACATATGATACTCGCTTGTAATATATCAGTGATAATCACTCATTTATATCCTATATTCAATGTGTAAATGAGTACAATAAGAATCAGAGATACGAGAGACCATTCATATGATAAAATTCCGAGAAAGTGTATCAAATTCGCCCCAGCAACAATAGTCACTAAAATCCATAAAAATAAACTTATACTCGCAATCATATCTCATAAACGAGCAATTTTTTTGCTCTGCGTCATATAATATATGATATCTCCGATTCACAAAAAATGATGTTTTTTGGATATATTGTGTAATTTTGGTCAGATATAATATCCCAAAAGCAACATAGCAATAAAGTATCAGAGTACAAAAGCAAATACCCCTACTCAAAATTCATAAATATATGCCGTATAGGTAATAAACCAGCTGGCTCATATACTGGTCGCATATTTACTCATTCCAATAGACAACCACCCTCTATTTCGTGATCAAATAAGAAAATCCTCCTGAGATTGCTTACGAGAAAAGTAAACAGACCAAACAATAATCCCTAAAATATACACAGAGACATACAGTATGATTTGCAAAGTCGGATTCATAGAAAAGTAATTGAGTTATATAATATGTTTGAGTTCATCAAGAATATCCATGGCTTGACGGGGAGTGATATGATCAATATCAGTATTTTTAAGAATTTTTTTAACCTGATCCATATGATCATTCGATCATATTTCATCTGTAATATCTCATAAAGAGAGTTGTGGAACCTGAGCTGAAGTATGATGAAGTGATTCTAGTTTTTGGAGCATTTGTCCCGCTTCATCTAAAATGTCTCAATGAATTCCAGCTAACTTCGCCACCGCTAAACCATATGACTTTTTAATACTCCCAGGAATTATTTTTCGATAGAATACAATCTCTCCATTTCTTTCTCATACTGATACAGAAAAATTTTTCGCTGAGGATAGGGATTCTGCCTCGTCAACCAATTCATGATAATGCGTTGCAAAGAGTGTCTTTGCTCCCACCTGGTCATGATTATATTTTAAAATGGCCCAGGCCAAACTCATCCCATCATAGGTAGAGGTCCCACGTCATACCTCATCAATAATTACAAAAGAGCGTTCGGTAGAATGATTCATGATATTTCCCACCTCTTGCATTTCAACCATAAATGTTGATTGCCCTAAGAATAAATTATCATTGGCTCATACTCGAGAAAATATTTTATCAGTGATCCCTATTTTTGCTGATGTTGCTGGTACAAAAATTCCCATATGAGCCATCAATATAATCAGAGCATTTTGTCTCAAAAATGTTGATTTTCAACCCATATTTGGCCCCGTCAATACCTGTACAAAATTATCTGCTGATATATCAAGATCATTACTTATAAAATCACCATTCAGTCATTCTATGACCGGATGTCTTCATTCAATGATATGCATACTAAAATCATCCCTCAGTTCAGGGAGACAAAAATTATTATGGTATGCTACTGATGCTGAGCTCGCTATATAATCTATATGGGCTACTTGTTCGGACAAACTTTTTATATATGAAAACGATGTGAGAATTTCTTCTCTTATCTCGAGAAATATTTTATACTCACGTTCTGACATATGTTGTTCTGCGGTGAGTAATTTTTCTTGAAACTCTTGTAATTCTACGGTAATATATCGACTCGCATTGACCAGAGTTTGTTTATGAAGAAAATATTCTGGTACTTTTGATGTCTGTGCTTTCGAAATCTCAATAAAGTATCCTGATGCACTCGTATACTTAATGCGTATATTTGATATCTGGGTACTCTCTATTAATTTTTGAGTATATTCTGTGAGCCATTTTTTAGCATTCTGAATCACATCTCTATATTCATCGACTACTGGATCATAACCATCGCAAATAATTCATCCATTTTGAAGCGTCAATGCTGGCTCATTTTGAATCGATCGATCAATACAGTCAATAATATCTTGGAGGGTATTCAAAAGGCAATTTTTTACGATACAATATACTCATATATTATGAATGAATGCGTCTTTGTAAAGAGGTTTTTAACCAGAAAATAAAAAAAGCTTGTATGCATAGATAAAGTTTATACAATATCTGTCATAGTCCCTTTATTATTCAGACAGATACACGTCATTATGATTCATATTCATAAACATGATTCGATTCCAGATATTATTTTAAAAATCCGTAAAGATAGTTCAAAGTCTCTTCTACTCGTATTTCCTTTTTGACATTCTCTCCTTCACAATACTACTGCTCTCAAAATTCTCGTAAAAAATGCTGAGGGAAGAAATATTTGTATTAAAACATCTGATATTACAGCCAAAGAAATCGGTCAAAAAATCGGGATACAATATAAAATGACCCATGTGCCAGAAACAGACCATCGTCAAATGAGCATCTCGCAATACATACAAAATAGTAGTAGAGCGTATATAGATGAGTTGCTATCTCTTTTTCAGCATAGGGGAAAAAATACACATAAACAAATGACCTCTGAATCATCAAAAATAGGTCATTTTATTCTCTATTTTGGTATTACTATTGCATTATTTTTATTCATTTTTTACTTTGCAGTCAGTAAAACATATATCTATATCACACCTGAAATCAGTATAAAAAATAAATGAAAAAATCTGGTATTCAGAGAACTTCCTGATGATGAAATATCAAAAGATATTCATGTAGTAAAAGTAAAAAAAATCTCTAAAAAAATATTTTTAGAAGATATATTTCCCGTACAATGAGTGGAAAAAGAATCAGCTGAACGAAGCAAGTGAACCGTAACTATTTATAATCACACCCCCGTACCCATACCGCTCCTGGTTAATTCCCGACTAGAAACTATTAATTCAGAAGCCATTTTTACGATTCCGAGGCAAATCACACTCCCTCCGGCAACATCATCTGGATCAGATATTATTCCTGGAACAATAGATACAGATGTCATAGCAAGTATTTATAATACTTCTTGAAATATTGTGGGAGCAAAAGGAAATATATCTGATCAATCTCTCATGGTATTTCCATGACTCTGATCAAATCGTGATAAAATATATGCTCGTGCACTCTGAGATTTTAATGGATGAAACGATACCATCGTAAAACAAATTACTCGAGAAGATATCAAAATGGCAAAAAAGCGTATCGAAGAAGCGATCAAAAAACAAGCCCTCAAAGAACTGGAAAAAGAAATAGAAATCCAAAATCAAACCAACAATATCACCTATAGTGTCATCAATTCTGATGGTCTCGTGGAGTATTCAGATATCAAAATTAGGTGAGAAGAACTGATTGCTATTGGAGAAGTGTCGGATGAATTCAAACTATCAGCGACC
Source organism: uncultured Candidatus Peribacteria bacterium (assembly GCA_964522625.1). Lineage (GTDB taxonomy): Bacteria > Patescibacteriota > Gracilibacteria > BD1-5 > UBA6164 > JAKVBB01. Next base: position 7,239 of record CAZFWS010000032.1, read on the forward strand.
ATAGAAGTGAGTTCCTACGTATACAACAAAGAACTGGTACTCAGTCGGCTCAAAAATTTTATCAAAGACAATACTTTAGAGGATATTGAATCGATTCTTCATATCAACGAAGATTCTCTCCGTGTTTCAGAAGTGATCTATAAACGATCCTCCCCTTTTGAACTCAAAGCTACAACTCAGGTAGAAGTATTCTATGTCTATAATTTTCTCAATCGTCAGAATAACTATCTCGATAATTTTAAGAGCTCTATTGCCGGGCTCCCAAAATCTGAGGCCGTAAAAATACTCCTCAATAATCCAAAGATTCGTGACGTACAGATCGAGACCCGTCCATTTTTTGTTAAAAATGTTTCTGGTATTCAAAATAATATTGTGTTTAAAGTGGAGGATTAA
>CAZFWS010000033.1:0-7523 GCA_964522625.1 uncultured Candidatus Peribacteria bacterium
TATACAAACCAGAGGTGATATAGTGGCTCTCAAAGAGGAACTCAACAACCTCCCTATCAATAATGAGAATGATAGAAAAATAATAGAAAAATTTTACCTATCAGATAACAAAGAGTGAGAAAAAGTGAGCGTATCAAGTATAGATACAACAACTCAACAAACTATTGTCTACACCCCAGCATGAACTACCTTTGAAAACATGCTTCCTAATGAGATGCTAGAAGCATGTCAGAATCCAACTAAGCCACATGAACATATCATGTGAGGAGTGGTATGACTCGCGAGTAGTTGTGTAGAGGCTGTAAAAATAGTATGAGTATGATGTATTGATGCTGTAAAACTTCCAAGAGATGTTTATCTGGTTATGAGTGGAAGGGCTGTGACTGATGACTTTCAAAATACATAAATTAAAAAAGATTCTCTAGGCTAGAGAATCTTTTTTAACTCCTCAATAATTTCAGGAAACTCCTCTCCTATAAAATGCCCCCTATCTTCAAAAACCATAGTCTGATGCCCTGATAAGTGCTGATCCAGGACTTCAAAATCAGAAAATGGGACGATGTCATCGTCTCGTGAATGTATGAGGTAGAGTTGCTCTGCTCAGGTATCATTTATTTTTTGAATATCAGGAGTAAATGACCCGAGAAGTTCAAGATCATTATCATGTATAGCTCCTCCCACCGAAAAAAATGCTTTTATAGAAACATATAGCTTATTTTCAGATAAATATTTAAACAAAAAACATGACCCGAGTGAATGTCCGATAAATATCACATCATCCCGAAGATATGGGAGTAGTTTTTCAAACATCACTTTCCATGCTGCATAGTCAGCATATACCCTATTTGGCATAGATGGAACTATAAGTTCACAATATTCTCATAACTCCGCTTCAATACTAGACCTCCATCTTTTGTTCTTTTCTTCATACGGATTATACTCAATAGACTCTACAGATGAGAGAAAATTGTTATAGTTCTCTTTTGGGATTCCCCCATGAATATATATTATTTGTTGTTTCATAAGTGTGTTTTATTTAGTTTTTAAAAACCCATCCCCTCGTTATCACTCGGTACTTCCCTTAAAAAGGGAAGAATTTAAAAAATTTTCTTATTTTTCCTACTCTCTCCCCCTTTAACAAAGGGGGTTGGGGAAATTTGTTCCGAGAGTCCAAAACCCCTCTGTCCTTCGGACATCTCCCCTTGTCAGGGGAGCAAAATCTGTCTTACCTCCCCCTGACAAGGGGGGATTGAGGGGGCCGTTCCTTCGAAGAAAGAGTTATATCCCCACTCCCCCACCATGCTGTTTCAACCATTTCTCAGCTTCCCGATACTCAGGATACATATGTTCTACCTGTTTCCAAAATTGCTTGGAATGATTCATATGTACCAGATGGGCCAACTCATGCACCACCACATAGTCCTGTACAAACTCAGGAGTCTGCATCAGTCGATAGGAAAAATTAAGATTCCGTTGACTACTACAACTCCCCCATCTAGTCCTAGCAGAGGTAATACGAATAGCATTATATGATAAATCATGTTGATCAGCATAATATGCCACTCGATCTGGAAGTATGGCTCTGGCCTGTTTTTTGAGGGCATCTCGCTCGTCATCTGCAAGAGAAATTGAAATTGGTTTTTGGAATTGTTTTTCTATCCAATCAGCATGTTTCGCAATAAAGTCCTGTATCTGAGATGCTGACATAAAAAGCGGTGCTCGTACTTCTAATATACCATTTTTTATCCGGAGTGAAATACTTTTTCGGAATGATTTTTTTATCTGTGTTTCCATAGAATTATTGTCATTCAATACTATAGTACCATTCAGCAAAGGTGATATCTTTTTCCCATAGATAGTGAGCCAGAGGCACTCATACATATCTCCAGTGCCATGGTTCTATTTCATACCCATCTACCTCTACTCCTCGTTGATAGGTATTATGAAATCCGTAGGTATGAGCATGCCTAGAAAGCCAATCATAATAACCTGATAATTTTGTACTATTCAACCATACTGACTGAGAACTCGCAGAGAAAAAATCAACCGCGAGCCCTGATTGATGCTCACTATATCCAGCTTTAGCACACAAGTTATCTGGACATCCTCGGTCTTTGATTCATTTTTGATACAAATAACTTCTATACGCACTTACTACCACCAATTGAGTATCAAATACATCAAAAAAATCAGCTGACATATCCTGAAGTGCCTCAGACATATCTGATCGAATACGAGAATTAGATTTACTGTCATATATATATTCTCATTCCAGTGCTACCAGTTCTTCTGGAACATACCCTACATCATCAAAAGAAATCTTATTATTCACAAATTTTTGTATCGAGTTATCTGACTGAGTATCTATCGTTTTTAAAAAAGCATTTTTTTCTGATTCTAATAATGCCCTATGTCACTCTGCGTTAAATCATATCACACTAGTATGAAGTTGCGTTTTTTGATATCAAAGTACAATAAAAAATATGGTAAATAAAACCAATATACATCATATAGACCATCGAGTATGTCGACACTTCATCATAAAAAAATAGATACATAATTATTATAACTCAGAATATGTACTTTTATATAAATATCAAAAACTTCTGCTATTATTATTCTAAAAAAAATATATACTGATAAAAAATCTATTTTTCTCTTTTTATATTTATGGAAATCTTGCTCTATTCTTACATGACTCTCCTGGGACTTTTATTTGGAAGTTTTGGTTCAGTGTTAATTTATCGTCTCAAAAGTGGAGAAAAATGAATCCTGACTGGACGAAGTCACTGTAGATGTGGAAAAAAATTGAGTTTCATTGATCTCATTCCACTCTTTGGATGGATCCTTCAAAAAGGACGATGCAATCAGTGTAATGCAAAAATTTCACCTATGTATCCATGTTTAGAAGTAGCCACTGCAGGGTTATTTCTGGCCAGTAGTTATTTTTTAGTAGATATCTGACTGGTAGCTCAGTGAAATATCACTGAAGTATGACAGCTCTTATTTTGGCTCTTTTTTAGTTTTATCACGATTCTCTATACCTTTTATGATATTGCCTTTATGGAAATACACGATGGCATCATGGGGGCCTGAATAGTATGAGTCATCATATACCTCTGTATAAATGGAATATCATCCTGGTATGAACTCTCTGCCATTTGGATAGTTATAGTAATGCTGATAGGATGCTATACTATTATGCTGAAATGACTCAGTAATCTCTGAGATATTATTATTATCTGATTTATCTGTTGAGTGCTCGCTCTGGGCTATCATATATACCCAGGAAATATTTTAATAGAAGGCTCTATTGGAGCTATGATCATGTTCTTATTTTTCTTTGTTCAAATTTTAGTATCATGATGAACTTGGATGGGTGGATGAGATCTGCGAATTGCACTCATGGTCGGTTTAATTCTCGGAACCACTCTCGTATGACCAGGGATATTTATCACCTACCTGGCTGGAAGTGTCATCAGCCTATCTATTATTGCTGTTGAAAAAGTGTTTTTTTCTGAAAGCATGAGTATGTCCTCTAAGATCCCCTTTGGTCCATTTATCGCGATAGGATGTTGTATAACCTTATTTTTTCAAGCAAACATTCTTCACTACATCTCAATATATCTTTAAACTATTTGAAAGGCTTGTAAAGAGTCTTTTTATTTACAAGAAATATGTTTTTTGATACAATAATATACGATTTACAAAATAAAAATAAAAACCTATGGACAATAAAAAAGCAATCAGCGCGATTCAAGATTTTATCACTACAGCTGAAAAATCTATTAAAAATGCCAACAAGTTGTTATCTGATCTCCTCAAAGAAAATGAGATTGATCTCCATAGTACGGTCAGTATGGATACATCAGGACTTCATAAATATGAAAACGGTGATGAAAAAATCGTAGAATGAGTCTTTACCGGTGAGCATATGCTGGGAGTTGATGATAAAAAATACCCTGTTCCTGCGAATTATTCTTCAAAATCAAAACTGGTTCAATGAGACAAACTCAAACTCACTATTGCTGGAAATGGTGGAATGCGATATAAACAAATATCTCCTATCGAACGACATACTCTCGTTGGACTCCTCACAAAAGAACTCGAAACATATCAAGTAGTCGCAGATGGAAAAACATACGATGTTCTCACAGCTGCCGTGACTCATTTTAAATGAGAAATTGGTGATACCACGACCATTATTATTCCCACTGGAAAAGAGGCAACATTTGCTGCTATTGATAGTATTTTACCTCAGTCATAATAGCACCAAAAAAATCTCTCTCCCCGAGCTCGGGGAGAGAGATTTTTTTATAATAATCCCCCTAACCCCCTTTGTTAAAGGGGGAATAAAAAGAAATTTTATTGTGCTAGATTAACAAACTCTGTTGCATCAATAGGGAGATCTGATTTTGCTTTATAGCTATCTACTTCTTCGCTGTGTTGACCAAGAGTATTCAGAAATACATCTTTTCCTTCACCATATGGAACAACGAGTTTTGCTTCGATACTTTCAAATACTTTTGCAGCTTCTTTTGTTCCTGTAATGAGGAGTATATCTACATCACCAAAAAATGAGAGGATTTCTTCTTTCAGTTCAAAACTATCTTTTGGAACAATGAGAACATGTTTCCCACCAATCAGAAAGTTATAAAAAAGTGCTTCAGAGTACTCTTTTACTTCTACTAAAATCTCTGATTTTTCGTATTCACCGGGATGAGATACAGATGTTCCGTCTATTTGTACATCGAGTGTAGTAGTATCAAATGTCACTTGTTTTTTGTCTGCATTTTCCAGAATAAGTGCATTATTTTTGTATGCTATTTGTATCATAGTATTATAAAAAAAATATTAAATAAAGTAGGTCTTATTTTTTCCAATAATCGCCTGTATGTCGAACATAACTTTTACCTTTTTGAGTTTTTCTAGAGTGAACCAGTCATATCCAACAAAGCGTTCTTCTTTTTGTACATACGGAGCTTTTGTTCCATTGTATTTTACTAAAAAAAGATACACATCCTTATCAATAACCGGGGTATTCTCTAAATATCCGGCTGTAAACGTATAATTAAGTTTGGTGATAAATTTGATCACTTCTAAATCCTTTTGCATCAAACCTGCTTCTTCGGATATTTCCCGAACTGCCGTGTCTTTTGCGACTTCTCATTCTTCGATATGTCATTTTGGTATTACATATACCTTTTGATTTTTAGCGTTCAGCCATTTGAGTAAAAGAATTTCGACCGTATCACCATTTTTTCTATATACGATTCAACCAGAGCTTTTTTCGTATATTTTTGCCATTTTATGTGCTCATGATTGATTAAAAACTAATGATAGTATAGCAAAAAAACTCAAAAACTCAAATGTATTTCATGACCTTTTTTTCTCCACTATTTTAGGCATCAAAATTTTGCACCAGATTTTTTTTTATGCTACAATATAAGAGAAATAAAAATAAAAACAAAAACATCTATGCAAACACCTGAAACTCCCCACGATATTCTCGATGCTCTTTCGATAGAGCATAACACCGAATCTACCCCTATCGTGGACCCGCTTGAAAATTTTTGAGAAGATATACAACACCACATAGAATCTATAGAACCTGAAAATCCAGTTGTAGCAGAAACTAAAACCCTACCACAATGGGTCAAAAATTGTATTTTTGGTTTCAAGTATATTTGCACGTCTGGTTTTATATTTCTTGTACTTTTGATCACCACAAACTATAGTGCCTATTTTGGTTTACTCAAAAGCTACATTTATGCTGACGAGCTCTCTCATCAGTGAGAGCTATTAGTTCATTCCGTAGCCGCTTCAAACATACAAGAAGAAATCATAGAAGAGAAAGAAATACAAACACAAGCAACACAGGCAGCATCACGAGATCCACATGCTATTGATCAAATTTTAAATATCAAAAAACAAGATGAGCTCAAATTAGATATAGAGATTGTTCCCTATGAAAATAGAGTTATCATACCAAAAATCGCAAAAAATATTCCCCTTCTTGATATTAAAAATCAAAAAATAGGAGATATGACTGAGCTCAATAAAATTTTTATGAAAGAGCTCGAAAATGGAGTGATTCGTTATCCTGGAAGTGCAAAACCAGGTCAGGATGGGAATGCATTTATTTTTGGACATTCATCCAACTTTCCTTGGATGGATGGAGATTATAATGATGTATTCTCTTTACTCGATCATGTAGAATTTAATGATGAAATTATCGTCTATTATGGTCAGAAAAAACATACCTATAAAATCACCACAAAACAAGTCATTGCCCCTGGAGATGTTTCTGTACTGGAATGAAAAGATGACCTATCTGAAATTACACTTATGACATGTTGGCCTATTGGAACAACTCTCAATAGACTGATTGTTACTGGAACATTAGTTGAATAAACAATATATATGATTCGTTTTGACTATACATACTTCGAACTCAGTGATGTCATATCACGTATACCTCGTATATATGAATATAGTATAGAGCAATATATTATATTGTGAGTGATCACATGAATAGTATTATTTTTGGTATTTATTGTTTTGCCTATCCTGTACAGTATAAAAAGTTATCGGGATCAAGAACACAAAAAGCGTTCGAGAAAAAATCTTCTCAAACAAATCGCTCTTCAAAAAGATATCGAAGATAGTATTGAATCAGAGGTGAGTTAATAATACCTCACCCCCTAGCCCCCTCTCCTGCAGGAGAGGGGGAATTCATTTTACTTCTTCCCGAGACATATAATATATTCTTCATGCGAAGATTCACGACATGCCATCGGTTTATAGGTTTTCATATCTGTAAACCGTTTTTTTACTTGTTGGACGAGATCATTAAAATCCTCTCATTTAAATATTTTTAAGAGCATATTTCACCCTGGTTTCAGAAATCTATCTGCAAATTTACAGATTTCTATGTTCAGCTCTACTGAAGCATATTGATCTACATCAAATCGTCCGGTTGTATTTGGAGCAATATCAGAAGTAATCAGATCAAACTGATCATCCCCAATAATAGCAGTCACTTGTTCGGATACATTATCATAATCAAATATATCTCCGACGAGTGTGGTGACATTTGGATAAGAGAATTTTTTACATTCTTTGAGATCAATTCCTATCACTGTTTTTTCTCGGACGATATTTCGAATAGCTTGCAGGAAACTTCCTGGAGCACATCCAATATCTATAACGGAATAATCTGGTTGAATCAGATCAAATCGTTCCTGAATTTCGAGCAGTTTATAAATAGACCGTGCTCGATACCCTGCCTTTTGTGCTTTGATAGCATATTCATCACGAACCACAAAATTTCCTTGTTTTACTTTTTTCTTCCGGTGAAACCCTGTTTTAATTGGTTTTGCTTGTCTGTTTTGTATTCTATTTGCTTTTGCCATGTGTGTTGTTAAATTTATTCTGAAAGAACCCCCTCTGTCCTTCGGACATCTCCCCCTTGTCAGGGGGAGAAAATTGATCATACTTCCCCCCTGACAAGGGGGGATTGA
>CAZFWS010000034.1:0-3101 GCA_964522625.1 uncultured Candidatus Peribacteria bacterium
ACAATATTGAGTATCACTCCACTGAGGAGTAATACTATGAGCCCCATGAGAGTAGCCACGATTCGTTTTTTGGCTTCGTCCTTCATTCCAGCATCTATACCACTCATAGAGTACATGATTCCATTCAGAATAATAAATAGTACTCCACAGAGTCCTGCAATAAAGGTAAAATATTTAATGATGGCTCCCATCATATTTACGACCATCCCAAATCATGATTCAATAGTACATTCATAGTGAGTAGATGGATCACTTGAGTCTATTGGATTACATCCTGCACCAGGAATATATTCAGTTACGGTAACAGTAGTGGCAGCATATGATATATCTGATATGATACTATGTGACATGAGACAGGCTATGATAAGCAATAGAGTTGTTTTCATCTGTGTGGTATTAAATAAGAATTAAAAGAGGCTCGCAAGATCTCCAAAGAACGTGTAGGTCGCGAGTAATAGGACAATAGCTACCAGAGTATTGAATAAAATATTTTTTCATTTTTTTGCTCTCTCTTCATCTCCATTTGATGTAATATAATAGTATCCAGCAAGAATAATAAAAAATATAGTTACCGGTCCAACAAAGAAGAGGATCAATTCAATCAATGAATTAAATGTAGTATATCCTCCATCTACATCTCCTGTAATTGCGAGTCGTTTTACTGATTCAATAAAGCCAATAAAGATCAGCCCAATAATAGACCAAAATATTTTAAGTTTTCCATTTGATATTTTTTCTTCATCTGCTCATGAGCTCATAATTTGAAGGCCAGAATAAACAATCACGAGAATAGCGAGACTTGCAATAGCTACTTCTAGCATTCATACTACATCACTAACCAGCCATTCAAAATTGGTTGTATTTACGAGGAGATTACTTCATCCTTCATCTGAAAATTGTCCACTACTCCCACCAATATCACCAAAATTATCTTTTCGGAATGATTGATAGAGTGTCCCAGGAATGTTGATAAATATCAGTGCAACTAATATATACCAGATTTGTCGTTTTGCCTGAGATAGGTCATCTTCGTGTTCTCACATATAGGTAACCATCTGGATCCCAGTATATACTAAGTAAATAATGAGTATTCATTCAGCAATGATTTTAATGCTCTTGAGAATACTTAATCCATAGAGTGCAATACTATCTACGATACTTCAAGAGTTGTTGATCGTGATAGAATGTTCTTGAATATCTCAGATTTGTATATTGCTTGTATCAAGTCCAGCAAAGACCTGTCATCCTACAACACAGATCAGACAGAACAAGAATAAGAGATACGACATACTTAGTTTCATAATGACTTTTTAGAGGGTATTATTTAAAGACGGTTCAATAAAAAACGTGAGAATCAGATAGCTCGAGATCAGTATAAGTAGACCAATCGCGATATACAAGATAGATCGTTTTGCTTGGTTGATTTTTTCTTCATCTCATCATCCGAATATCAGTTGAAAACCAGCAAATATGATCATGATAACAATAATAATTCCAACAAATCCGTTCACCCAATCTATGATAGTCACCGCTATATTTGCTGCTTCTCATAGATCTGCGGTTCGTGTACAGGAATTACTGACAGCAGAGATGATTCATACATCAACATCTCGACAATTAATACGTCCATAAATACCATCTACGAGCACTTTTGAAAATCGTATAATAATAAAACCAATAATAGCATAAAATACAGACATTTTTCATGATTTTATTTTTTCTTCATCACCGGCTGCAGTGACAATTTTAAAATATGCAAAAATGATAATAGCAATAAATATAAATGATGCCAATGTTTCTAAGAACTGTGTCACAGGGTGAATCACTCCTTCAATCAGACGGAACACGGTTCATCATCAAATATCAGAACCATAAATACTCGTCACATAGATATAGGATATCTGCATGACGATGATTCAGATAATACTCCAAAGGATTCATTGTTTAAATTTTTCGACTTGTTCTGATGTATTTCCAGCAAAAATGAGCTTAAATACGATAAATATCATATAGAGAGTCGCAACAATCAAAAATATATTTTTGAGGCTTTTTGCTACTTGAATGAGCATGTTTCGAGCTCATCGTTCACCCCCGTTTGATATTCCCCAAAATATGTTTTTATCTTGTATGGCTTTGAGAGCTTGATTATTATTAACACTCGTATTTTCGTTTGAAATGTTCCCGGTTGTGAGGTCAATATCATTCACGTCTACGGCTGACACTGGTGATATCATTATACTCCAACTGAGAAAAAATGTGATAATGTATAAAAAGTATTTCATATGTTTTCTTATAATGTTTTAAGAAGAAGTATTAATTCCTAATCTGGCTTCGATTTCCATGTCGACATATTTCTTTTTTCGACCATATTTTTTTCGAGAATATTCTTTTATGATATCTGCCACTTTTTGATTTTTATATGTGTTATCCCAAATGGTTTTGAGATCAAATGGACGAGTGGTAGCATTGTCAATATTGAGTTTACAGTAAGTCGTAAAATTTGCAACCCCAATGATATCCTGTTGTGATAGAAGCGGAGCATACTCTTTTTCCATATATTCGGCATCATCAGCCCCAACTTTAAATGACATAATAGTACCAGCATTACCAAATACTGCATCCTTGATAGAAGGTTTGTCTCATTTTTGTGCTCCACCAGAGTTAATCTGGGCAATAAATTGGTGGGCCATAATCAGTGCGAGGTGATATTTTCTGGCCTCTGAAAGGATTTCACCAAATGTTTCAGTAGCAAAGTTCTGGAACTCATCTACATACATGTAAAAATCCTTTCGCTCACTTTCTGGCATATCTGCTCGACTCATTGCTGCCATATTTACCTTGGATACAAATATGAGACCAAGGAGCTGTGCATTGAGTGCTCCGATTTTCCCTTTCGATAGATTAACGAGAAGGGCTTTTTTATTATCCATGATTTCACGAATATTAAAGGCTGATTTTGGTTGCCCAATAATGTTACGAATCGTTGTATTGGTAATAAATGGTCCAAATTTACTAGAGAAATACGGGATCATTTCTTGTTTTTCTCGGTCACCAGTATTGGCATATTCATGTTCCCAAAATGATCGTACGACTGGGTTTTT
>CAZFWS010000034.1:3111-7506 GCA_964522625.1 uncultured Candidatus Peribacteria bacterium
GAAACTTTATATTTCATAAAGGCATCATCTACAAAGAGTCGTGGAACATCTATGAGAGTTCCCCCATCGTCTTGGTCTTCCATAAGAGTGAGACATCCATTTCGGAAGTAGTGCTGAATTCGTGGTCAAAATATTTCGTCCCCAAATATTTTGATAAATATTTCAGTGGCATCCATAGCCGCTCGATCCATTTCTCGCTTTCGAGCCTCTGGGTCAGTTGAGATCACCTCTAACATATTGAGCCCCATTGGTCGTTCATCATCTGCTGGATCAAATACAATAGTGTCTTTTGCTCGTTCTTTTGGAGTAAACGCGAGTACGTCTTCTACTAAATCTCCATGCGGATCTATGACACAGAGCCCATCACCATTCCACATGTCTTGTCGTGCTAAATACCCTATAAATACCGATTTACCTCAACCAGATTTCCCGATCACATATTGATGTCGACCTCTGTCTTTTCTATTAAAATATATCGGGGTTTTTTTATTTCGATATTCGTTCCATCCGAGTAATACACCGTCTTTATATACCGGGAATCATCCGAGGGTACGCTGTACTTCCTTCGTTTCATATATTGGGTTTCCACTTGCATCGGTTCCAACCTGTGTTTTTTCTTCTAGCATCGTTGGTTGAGTGGGAAATTTGAGATTATGAGGAGTTGGAAGTTTTTTATAACTGAGCCAGTTAATCAGAGGTGATCGATTATAATTGATATCTGGAAGATGATACAGTGTACATACTTCATCTGCAGAAAAATAGGACACGTTTTGAAAAAATCCAACGAGTTTATTTTTAAAACCAAAATGTCTGAGCGGAGTAAATATAAATGGAAATGCATCTTCAAGTACTTGAGGATTATCAAGAGCATTATTATACTCATCTGTAAATATAGATGCTGCTGCTACAACAGCATGCACTCCGTTTTCAGAGTTCGAATGTTTTTTACTACTTACAATCACTCGCATAGAGGATTGAAATGTTGGTTGTGCCGCGGTTTCCCCCATGATTTTTTGACTTTCTGTTTCGGCTTGATTAAAGATTTTATAGGCATCTCATTCACTGGCTCCTGGGGCATTGTTTCCTCCCACCATATCTTCAGGCCCTTCTATAAGTGCAACAATTGGATTCCATAAAAAACTCAGAAATGCTAAAGGGTGTTTTCGCTTTTTGTTATATTTTCCTTTTGCAACAGCACCAGCAGCCTGTTTTGCTTTTCGATTCCATGATGAACTTTCTGGCTTAATAACGAGTTGAAATACCGCAGTATCGTCTTTTGCAAGACCTCAAAATACATTCGTAAAATTATTTAAAGGATCATCCTCTAAATATTTATAGGTGCGAATAGGAAACACATCATCATGTTCTTTTCCGAGTGATGCTGCTCGCATAGAATGCCCTGGTTTTTCTAGGTCAATATAATCTTTTTTTGGGTCAACGAGAAGAATTTCAGCATCAGTATAAATCGATGTCAGATGTTGAGATACTAGATTGACATAACTTTTATAGGTCACAATATAAAAATCCATGTCTCATTTATTATAAGCCAATTCTAAACTGATTTTTGAATGTTTAAATATAGCATTCAGAAAGGTATCTTTTAAACCAGCCTCAGAAAGTTTGTGGATCGCTTTATAAAACAAACTCATCATCCCCATTTTTTCTTTAAAATCTTTTTTTGTTTCTCGTTCTTTGTCGAGTTTTGAATCGGATCGTGGTAGAGTCACCTTGAGGTATCTGAGGTTTTTAGCATAGTATATTTCAAATATAAAACGAATGGTTTTAATAAAAACAATGCATACAACAAAAATAATGATGATGAGGAGACCCAAACTCAGAGCTTCTTGTATAATACTGGTTCCAGATGAGAAAAACCCGGTATCTGACCCGGCTGATGCGGCTGGAGCAGCACTATGTGTTTTTTCTGCACTGGTATTCACCAGAACTCATCCATGTACTGGAACATGGAACATAAGAGTTATGAGTATCACTAAAATATATGTATATCGAGGCATAAGAATATGTTTATATATAACTCTGTTTATTTTATCACACTTTAGCTGCTCTGGGTAAATATAGAGCTTGACTTTAATCTATTTAAATGATTAAAAAATTTTTTTTTATTTCTTACTTGAGGTCTTAATTTTTTATTAAGTCTCCATACATATATTTGATTTGACCATATCAACAAAAAACATAAAATTTATGGTATATTATTTTTCTTATTCATATATCTATGAACATCGCAAAAAAAGTATTTTATATATCTGCATCTATTTGGATCATGTTTATTTTTCTGAGTTCACTTCCATATAAATTCACTGGACATGAACATACGCAATTTATCTTTGGAACGATTGGTGAATGGATGACTGGTATATTTGGTAGTACTGTGGGAAAGGCATTTGGAAACTATGGAGCCTATGTTATTGGAGCAGGAGAACTACTTATTTCACTTGCCTTACTCGCGGCTATTATATGCACTGTTCTGAAAAAATCATTCGCAGAAAAACTCTTTGCTTTTGGGGGGCTAGGGGCATCAGTCCTCATGTTGGGGGCAGTATTCTTTCATACGTTTACTCCTCTTGGAATAGAAGTAAATGGAGACGGATGAAGTCTTTTTCGAGCAGCTGTGAGCATTTTGGTTTTAGGTTCTGTTATGTTTAAAATCTATTTCTTCTGCGGAGCATGTTGTAAAAAGTAAACCTGTTGTATGAGACTCAAAATTACATTGTATTTTATTTGGTACTGTTTAAAAATTCGTACCAATCCATGGGCATTTTTTCAAATACATGCTCATTTTTTTGATGTAAAAAAAGGAATATTTTCTAAATACGATATCGAACAATCTATTCCAAACAAATGGAGACTCAAAAGCTATAAGCTCAAGTGAGATGAGACCATAGAAGATATATGAAAACGGCAGAATTTTCCGCTATTTTGAAAACCAGAGTGGTGACAGAATGCACATGGAATTAGTTATATAGAAAATAATATAGAACTCAGTCATTTTCTTCAACACGCAAAAAATAGCGAAGTATGATACCTATTACAGGATGCTTCAGGGTATGCACAAGAATTTGAAATATGTTTTTCAAAAAATCCAGTCAATACAAATCATATAGATATACACTCTATTGTAGAATCTCAGAATCATGATACGGTACATATTAGTTCGATACATGGAGAAACACGATATAAAGAAATCGGTCATGATTTTTCTCATACTGAACTTCACGCAATTGCAAAATATATTCAGGAAATGTGCGATTTGTCTATGGGACGTATTGGATTGAAAGCCGATACTCCAGCAGATATAGTGTCAGGAAAATTTGAAGTATTTGAAATAAATATTTTTATCCCTCTTCCTTTAAAGCTTCTTGCCTATAATGTTGATGATTCTCAAAAATCAGTCTTTTTGCATAAGTGGTGTACGACTCTTGCAGAACTTACAAAACATCGTCCAAAACAGCCCTATACAGAAGTCTTTCTCCGTAAAATATTTCTGCATTATAAAATAAAAATTATACATCATAAGGCATATATCAATATGAAAAAAACCATTTATAAATTTATAGAAAAACACTTTTTAGGTGGATGTAGTGACTATAATTCTCTTCAGGTTCGAAGAGCAAGTCGATCAAAACAACAAGCTCGTGAAATGTTTGCTAAAAATGATATTCCATATGCAAAGGGGATGATATTTTTTAGTCCTTATATGGCTTACAAATTTGCTAAAAAAACTTGATTTCCTCTTGTTTTGAAGCCAAATGTAGGGGGGTTTTCTAGAGGAAGCCACTTTCCAATTATGAACTGGAAAGAATTTTGGATCGCGATGTTTTTTGTAAAATGGTGGTGGCCGACCAGTGTGGTAGAGCAGTATTTGCTCGGAAAAAATTATCGTGTTGTTGCGACCAAATGATCTGTAGATATTGCAATGGCCCGAACCCCTGGATATGTTGTATGAGATGGAAAAAAAGATATCTCAACACTCATAGATGAAGAAAACAAAATCCGTGCACATATGCAGCTGACTCCTATCATTCACTCCATAGAAAAATCAAATACAACAAAACGATACTTAAAAAAACAAGGATATAATTTATATAGTATTCCTCACAAATGAGAACAAGTATTTATGTATCATCGAGTTTCTCTTGCTCCTGGAGGAGTACTAGAAACGATCGATGTAGATACCATTACTCCAAAAAATAAAGCACTTTTTATTAAAATAATTGATCTCTTTGAGGCCAATATATTTGGGATTGATGTGATCATGGAAAAAGGAATAGATGTAGACTATGATAAACAAAAAACCATCTTTCTCGAAGTGAATTCTCGCCCATATCTTAAAATGCATAATTTTCCTCGAATCTGAAAAGCCCCTGATATGAA
>CAZFWS010000035.1:0-7355 GCA_964522625.1 uncultured Candidatus Peribacteria bacterium
AAAATACTGCTCACAGAGAAATAATAACAGAACTGTTAGAGATACTAGATATAACATATAGCAGTCAAAAAATAAATAGGTCTGGAATCTATGTATGAAAAAAAATGTGCATCACGGGGAGTTTTGAATGATATTCTCGTGATGGCTTAGTTAAAATTCTCGAAGAAGAAGGATGAGAATTTATATCTTCAGTAAGTAAAAAGATAGATTATCTATTAGCTGGAGAAAAAGCAGGAAGTAAATTAAAAAAGGCCGAAGAGTTATGAGTAGCAGTATTACGTTTAGAAGAATTTTTAGAAAAAATAAAAGCATAGTTAGAACTATGCTTTTATTTTTTCTATTTCACATTATGTATATGAACATCTCGTTGAGGGAATGGAAAGCTGATACCAGCTGTATCGAATTCCTTTTTGATGGTTTCAATAAGATGGAATCGTGCATCCCAGTAATCCGGAGTATTGACCCATACTCGAAAAGCAAATATAACCGCATTATCTCAGAGCTCTTTCACGACGATAGTGACTCATTCTTTATCTAAAATTCTTTCTTCAGATTTTGCAATAGCCTGCATGACTTCTCGAGCTTTATCAATAGAATCAGAGTATGATATTCCAACATCCAGGTCGATTCTTCGTTTTTCTTCCATTGAAAAGTTCACTATACTTCCTCCAATAGCATCTGAATTTGGTATAATAATGGTTTTTGCATCGATTGTCTTGAGAATGGTGTTAAATATCTGTACTTCAGATACTTTTCAAAAATGACCACTGGTTTCTACTAAATCTCATACTTTATATGGCTTAAAAAGCAGTATCATGATACCGGATGCAAAGTGTGAGAGTGTACCTGAAAGTGCCATACCAATAGCAATACCAACGGTAGCAAACAGTGCTACAAATGAGCTCGTCTGTACTCCAAGCATACCAATAGCAGCAATAAAAATGATCGCTCTGAGTGTATTTTTAAGCAAACTTCCTAAAAATTTCCGGATAGTGAGCTCCATTTTTTGTTTTTTGAGTATTTTCTCAATCATTTTTTCTCATAAGTTGGCTACTTTAAAACCAATCCAGAGTACTGCAATAGCACCAATGATTTTAGGAGTATATTTTAAGAGATAGGGAAGAGTGATATCGATGATATTTTGTATATCTTGTGCCTGGATTTCCATAGTGTGTTTTTTAAAAAGAAGATGTAAGTAGTCCATATACTAGAGAATATTTTCTAAAAATCAAATCGATTATGCCTTGCTTTTTTCTCTTTTTTTTATAGACTATTTCCACCTATATTTTGGATTCTTAGCTCAGTTGGTAGAGCACTCGCCTCTTAAGCGATAGGTCCCGGGTTCAAACCCCGGAGGATCCACCATTAATGAAAAACACCTTAAGCTTTTTCTTTAAAAGTTTAATAAATTTATAATCTCATCAGTCAGTAGGTTTATAATCTTCTGATTCTAGATGTTGAGAAAACTCTATTTGGTAATTACTAAGTAGGGTTTTTTATTTATATCAATTGACTTCACCTTTATATTTTAATATGATAGATAGTACAATATTATATTACACATATTATATGACCTCATTAAAAAAGTCATCAATCATTATAGCTACTATCGGAATATTCTTTTTTTGATCTACTCAATTTACATATGCAGCTATTGTCTCTCCTGTTGAGCAAATTACAGAACAGTCATACATTGTAAAGCAAGTAATACTTCTGAAACTCGATATCCGTTCGTCTTTTAAAAATGGAGACAAATATATCGATCAAATTAACACAGCACTGAACAATATTGATGATGTGGATAAGCTCAAACGTCTCAATACAAAAATTTCAAAATATCAAAGCTCAGATATAAATACAAAAATACTCTATTTGATAGACTATATTAAATATAAAAATCGTCTCAAACTCTATAATTTATGAATCCGATGAGGTGAAACAATAAATGGAATTTCAGTTCCACCTGAACCAGGAGAGCAGAAATCTACAGCGACTCTTTCTGGAGTTGACTCTAACAACAATGGTGTCAGAGATGATATTGAAAGACTTATAGCTGAAAAATATGGTGAACATGAAGAAACTTATTTAGCTGGCATAGTCCAAGCCCAAGCAATTGATAGAGTTTATTCTTCTGAGTCCGATGATGCTATTGAACAGTTAAACCTCGTTATACGTTGTACAAGCAAACATCAATACAGTATGATGTCCACGATAGAAAAAGAGTATGCAAATACCCCAGAACGTTGGGATAAGTTTTATGGCTCTTTAAGAGGAACTATCATAAGTATAAGAAGAAATGGAGACGAATGTAAATGAGTATATTAAGTATTTTTATTTCATAGATCCCTATGAACACGATTATGTAGATCAGGGCTTTGTTTTTATGACCAAGCTCATAGTGATTGAAATGTTGGAGTTGTCTTCATGTTTATCATCGTATCGATAGTAGCTACTAATACGCCTGAATAGATCTGAAGTTGCTGTATATGATATTTTCTTCATGACTATGACTAAGGATTATGAATCAATGTTTTTACATCAGCATCAAGTGTCATATTTTTCTGAACTTCTGAATTAAATCTTATCTGTAATCCATCTATGCTAATCCGAGTAATAGTATTGTTATTAACTACATCTCATACAAAAAATAAACCTTTATATTGATTATCTAATAATTGTATACCATTTGTATGAATAATTTCATAATCTTCTCCTTCTTTTAAGATGACTTTTTCTCTCGGTGAGTAGCTACCCTGTATTTGTGGTAGTCTTGATCCATCTGATTCTTCAGAACGATATTGAATTTCAAATTTTCCATATTTTAGAGTTGTCGCACCTATAATATATTCACTTCCATCTGGATCCATGAAGTCTTCTTTTTTTATTCAAAGTGCGTGATGATTTATTGGTCCAACAAAATAATTCTCTCCAAGTATTAATTTATTTCATCCAACAAATATATTATCTCCAGCATAACGTTCATCAATAGTAACAAACCTACTTAATTTTGATCATTGTATTGTTTTTATATTTATGGCAGCCGCAAGATTATTTACATCACTCTTTCTTTTAGAGTTTCTCGCATTAATGGTTTCAAAAATATCTGACTCTATATCTACAGGTTTATCTATTTCATAACAATCTTTTCCTCCTACTCGACCTGATACACCAGTTAATAGTTTAGCATATTTACTTCTTCTGTCTGGAGTATTTAAATATTCATTATCCACAAATTGAAATGATATTAATTCCATCCTATTAGAGCAGCGGACACTCTCAACATATTCTTCTTTCGCGGTATCAGGAGTTAAAGATACCAATAAGTCATGAGTTATTTTTGCTTGTTCTATAGCATTGCTATATGTTTCTATATCATTGCCATATTCTTCAGCAATTTTTCTTTCTACATCATCTCGAACACCATTACTATTGGTATCTACTCAAGCAATAGTTTCTGTTGATTCTTGTTCTCCAGGCTCAGGTGGAACTGAAATACCATTTATAATTTCTTCAGTTAAAGGATTATTCAGATCATCTCATCGTATTCATTCACAGTTATCTTGATCTGTTTTTCCTCCTATTAATCTACCTCCAAAGATATCATTAAGTCTCTCTCTTCTTTCCGGAGTATTAGAATATTTTTTTTCAATTCATGAAGCTATCGTAAGTTGCTCATCACTAGAACATTTTAATAATAAGTGATATTCTTCAAATACTAAATCTTCAGATACAAGCGAATATATATTATCCATTATTTTTGCTTGTGTCATTGCAGTTAGGTATTTTTCTTGATTTACACCATATTCTTTAGCAATAAATCTTTCTACATCATCTCGAACACCATTACTATTGGTATCTACTCAAGCAATAGTTTCTGTTGATTCTTGTTCTCCAGGCTCAGGTGGAACTGAAATACCATTGATAATTTCTTCAGTTAAAGGATTATTCAGATCATCTCATCGTACTCATAAACTATAGAGCTTCAAGCGATTTTTATATTTGATATACTCTATTAAAAAACTTACTTTATTTCATTCTTCAGCTTGATGTTGAGAAAGTTTTGCATTAAAACGCTTCAGTCTATCAAGATCATCAATATTGTTTATTACTGTATTAATTTGATCGAGATATTTGTCTCCATTCTTAAAAGCAGAACGAATATCTCGTTTTAAAAGAATAATTTGCTTTATAATATATATCTGATCTGTATTTTTTTCAGCAGGATAGCCAATAGCAGGAGAGGCAATAGCAGCATAGGTCAATTGAGATCATCCAGAAAAGAATATTCCGATAGTAGCTATAAGTATGAATACTTTTTTGAATGAGTTCATATAATCTGTGTAAATATATAATATTTTTATGTACGTATTATATAAAATATTGAGAAATAATCAAAAAACTAAAAAAACCTTCTCATACGAGAAAGTTTTTTTAGTTTTTATGGTTCTTAGTCTTGTTTGTCTTGAGCAAAATCAACTTTAATTGATCGTCCATCAAGTTCAGCCCCGTCCATAGCTTCTTTAGCTGCAACTGATTCTTCAACTGTTTCGAATTCAACGAATCCAAAACCTCGTGATTTACCAGTTTCTCGGTCCATAATAATTTTTGCGTGAACTACTTCACCATGCTCTTTAAATGCATCTTTAAGATCTTGCCAAGAGAGATTCCAAGAAATTCCTCCAACAAATAATTTGTTTGTTTCCATACCATTGTGGTAATAAAATAAATAACGAGAACACCCACTCCTATTTACTTTGACATAAAAAGAACCATTGTATCTCATATATGAGTGTATAGAGGAATCAATAAAACACAAATTTTTCTTTTATTACTTCTATATATCTTACATTACTTTAACTTCTAGGCCAAGATATTTTGCAGCAAACCAAATATTAATTAAATCATATTTTTTCATTTCCGATATTCTTATATCTGTGTTTTGGGGTTTAGTGATTATTGTATTATGATTTGATGCTGCACTTTTTTTATTGACCTCATTCTTATAATAATTTACATAATAGTCTGTTATATACATCAACAAATTTTTATATAACGGTTTAAAATCTTCTTTTTCTCAAGTATAAGGATTATCTGATTGAGAGAAGATAAATAATCAGTGTGATGCTGTATTTAATTGTTTCAACTGAGCGGATTTTCATTGATTTTCAATATATCTTTTTAATATTTTTTTTATGGCTTTATCTTTACGTGAATGAGTAATTTCTTTACATCTCTTTGCTGAAATGCCGAGTGATTCCAGATTATTTTTTATTTCCTCTCTATAAAATTGCATTTTTTTGACATATTTTTGTCCTTCTTTTTTCCATAAATCAAATTGCCTTCATAAGTCTGTAAATCGTGAATCCTTGGAATTTTTCAAAGATAGAATTACATAAAGATTTGAAGTGATATGCTTATCATATCATTCTTTGATATCTTTGTATTTCGTGATCATTTTTTTGACTCACTCGAGCTTTTCTTTTGTTTGAACGATATCTGAATCATCTGATAGTTGAAATGATCAAATATTAAAAGATCATTTACTGATGTCTCGTATGTTATTATAACACTCTCATACTTCATGAAGAAGAATATGATCATCCTCATTTAATACATGTATTGACTCTATAGAAATACCAATATTTTTGGCATGATTACAGGTATTATTTTTATATTTAGATATCCTATTTTTATGCATTTCTAGCATTTTTTGATATTGTTTTAATTCTTTTTGATCAGAATTTTTATGCATTCCAATAAAGCGATCCTTCATCTTATTATAGGTTTGAAGGGAGCTACGGTATTTATGTAGATTTTTAAATATCTCTGTAAAAGTCTGTTCTATTTCATCTTCATTTGACGTCATACTTCATGGTATGTGAAAATTCTCAGGAATATGAAAATAATTCTGAGATAATGATATGAACTGACTATAAAATTGTTGTATTTTTATCTCAGTTTGATTAGTATGATAGTATCCTAGAATACTAAATTTATTTTTTCCAATTTCTTGTGCAGATAGAGCTTCTCCTGTTTTGGAGAGACCTCAGACGCGACATTTTCCATCCCGTATTGTTATAGTATACGTATTTTTTCCGATTTTAAATCTTTTATCCGCTTCGGAAGTTTTTTTATCTAATAAATGGGTTTTTTTGAGAAGATATTCTCATTTGATTTTTAATTGAAGGTCTTCATCTGTAATCATATTTCAATTTTCCCATGGTTTTTTATCCTTAGAACCATCAAAAATTTCTTTTATTGTGTTGTCTTCGATGTGAAGTGTATATTTTTTACAAATAGAGGAATAAAAGTTTTCAGTTTGTATATTGTCTTCTTTTAATGTATTTTGCGCTTTTTTAGATGAGGACCATCACAAAATATTGTTAATACACTTACTTATAGCATTTTTCAGAGTACTGGTTGGTGTTTCCGTACTCTGTGATAACTTAGGTAGTAATCAAGTCCAATTTTTCATAATACAAAAAGATATATGAATACTGACTTAATCATTATATCATAGCTGATAAAATGTCAAATTTATTAGATGAGGATTATTTCCTCCTCTCTCTTTTCTTCCCACCACTAAACTTCTCCTTTAGTCTCTTAAATTCTCTCTCTCATAGTTTATCTTCCAGAACTACATTCAATTGAGCTTCTTCATCAAATAAACTGATGTCCATGTCGAGATTATGTTGTTTTTTGTAGGTATAATCCTCGTAATTCCCATAACTAATCGAGAGTTCTCCATCATTAATAAACCATATATTGGTAGCCAGCTTGTTGACAAAATAGCGGTCATGAGAAATAAAGAGGATCGTTCCTTCAAAATCACTGAGTGATTTTTCTAGCTGTTCACGGGTATCATAATCCAGATGATTTGTAGGTTCATCCAGAATAAGTAGATTACATTCTTTTTGCCCAAGGAGAGCAAAAAAGAGCTTTGATGTCTGTCATCCAGAGAGACTTGAAACCGATTTATCGATGTCTTCTTTTTCAAATAAATAATGTTTGAGTAATCCGATAAGTTGTTGTTCTGGATAATGAAGTCCATTTTTTTCAAAATTTTGTCGGATAGTCAGGTTTCTATCGAGTTCCTCATGCATTTGAGAATAATAATTGATTTTGAGTGATTTTCAACGAGAAAAAAAACCGTCCAGAATTTCTAATTGACCAATAATACTTTTTATCAGAGTTGACTTTCCCACTCCATTTTCTCATACAACTCAGATACGCTGATTTTTATATAAAATCGCTTCATTAATGTAAAAAAGAGGCTCTGCTCGACCAATAAAAACTTCCCTAAATGACATCACTTTTTCAGGCGACTCACCAGTATAGTGAAAAAAGAATTTTGG
>CAZFWS010000036.1:0-7205 GCA_964522625.1 uncultured Candidatus Peribacteria bacterium
AAATGCTGTTAGAACTCGCTGGAAGCTTTTATACAAGCTATTTTCGATCAGATAATGAGTGAAAAGTACAGATTATCAAAAAACTCATGTTAGAACTTTTTGTAACTACTAAAAAAGAGCTTCAAATAGAGGAATCTCCACTATTTAAAAGCTCTAAAATGTTACAATGTGCTTTTGGTACTCCCACGGAGAATTGAACTCCGGTCTCAGCCTTGAGAAGGCCGTGTCCTAACCACTAGACGATGGGAGCAAAGTAAAAAGAAATACCCGCAAAGGTATTTCTTTTTTGAGTATTACCCAAGTTTCGCAGCAATTTCCGCTTTTGTCATACCATCTACTTCAGTAGTGATACCAGTTGCTCGAGCCGTTCCTTGAACTGTTTTCATAGCACCTGCTATATCAACTGCATTCAGATCTGGCATTTTTTCTTCTGCTATTTCCTTACATTGATCAAAAGTAAGATTCCCAACTTTGTCTTTTTGAGGAACTCCAGAACCTTTTTTAAGATTCAGTTTGTTCTTAATAAGTGTAGACATAGGTGGTTGTTTTACGATAAAGTCAAATGTTCGATCTTCGTAAACAGTAATCACAACAGGAAGTTTTACTCCCATTTTGTCTTTTGTTTTGTCGTTGAATTGACTCGTAAACTCTTGGATAGGTACTCCGTACTGACCAAGCGCAGGACCAACTGGAGGAGCTGGGTTTGCCTGTCCACCATTAATTTGTAATTTAATATATCATTTAATTTCTTTAGCCATTTTTTTCTATGGTGAGAGGTATAAAATAGGGCACTGTTTGAGAATATTGTTAATTATTGTATGGGGATACCATTCAGTAAAAATATATACTACCTTGTTTAAGGATTTGAGAAGCTTTTGAATTGTATAAAAAAAACCTGATAAATCAAGTTTTTTTGACCACCCCCAACCCCTCCTTATCAAGGAGGGGAGAAATATAAATGGATTTCTATATTATTCCCCCTTTAACAAAGGGGGATTTTATTAATAGGAGGAAGGGGAGTTATGCATTTGGATCAGTCGTAACGACCTGTTCTTCATAAAAACTTGCGACAACTTGGATTCCTACATGTTCTGTTCCAGCAAAGAAGAGACCTTGTCCGACAGCAGCATTGAGAAGGATATATTTTTCCTGTTGAGTGAGTTTATAGATATTTTCGAGAACATCTATAGAAGCACTGGATTGTTTGAGAAGCAGTTGAATCGATGAATTGGTGAGAATCGGTTTCCCGTATGGACTGCCAACAAAGTCTTCAACATCCTGGGTAATCGTTGTAATTCAGAGATTATATTTTCTCGCTCGTTTTACGAGTCCAAATAGGAACTTCGCAGAGTCTTCGTGCTGCATAATATTCCATGCCTCATCCACGACGAGCATACGTTTCTTGTTACTACTTCGAACTTTATTCCAAATATGGTTTAGGATGACATACATAGCTATTGGACGCATCATATCATCCAGATCTCGAACGGAGTATACCTGTAAACCATCCTGAAGGTCGACATTGGTTTTATTTGAAAAAATTCCACTAAATATACCGGTCGTATATTTTTCCATTCTTTGTACTAATCATCCAGCATTATCCGTTGTTTCTAATACGTCTTGAAGATCCTTCATAATAGGAATTTCTTTTCACTCTATACTATCATCCTCAAGAGTGATTCATTTGAGACTATAGGTGGTAATAATAGCTTTTTCCATGATAGATTCCTCTTCTGGTGACATTTTTCCGAGCATCAGGTTCATGAGTCAGAGGAGGTTGATAATAGAGGATCTGAGGAGATCTCCTGGATTTTCATCATGATCTTTGAGTCATTGTGGAAGATCAAAAGGATTGATCCGTTGATTCGAATTAAGAGATACATCTAAATAACTTCCTCAGACTTGATTAATGAGGGCCTTGTATTCATTTTCAGGATCGATGACTATCACATCTGTTCCGAGCATTAGACTGCGAAGAATTTCTAGTTTTACGGCAAACGATTTCCCAGAACCAGATTTCGCAAATACCGTCATGTTGGCATTTTCTGTTTTAAATCGATCAAATAAGATCAGAGAGTTATTATGCGTATTGATACCATATAAAATACCATCATCATGTGAGAGAGTACTGGATGAAAAAGGGAATGTTGTTGAAAGTCATCCCGTCGACATATTTCTAAATACAGCCAGTTCATCCTTACAGAATGGTCCTGTAGAAATAAACCCTTGTTCACTTCGGAGATAACTTTGTTTTTCGAGTACATTTCGTCCTGCGAGAATCGTTTCGATATCTTTTCAGATTTTAGTGAGACGTTCTTCGGATTCAGCATAGATAGTGATATAGAGTCCGAGATGGAAGTATTTTTCTTCTCACCTGGTGAGTTTATATCGGAGTTCTTCAACATCCTGTATTTGTGTATCGATAGCAGGATCGTTGACGAGTCCTTTTTCTGCATTAATACTACGTTCAGAATTGAGTTGCGTGAGACGTTTTTTGAGATATTTTTGAATAAACGCTGATTCAATAGGGTAAACATATAAACTCATATCAAATTTAACATCCCAGTTAATAACCGGCGAAAGCCAGTTTCACTCTAAAAATGTAGGATATGAATAGACAAAAAATGTTTTTGCAATAGTGTTATTAATTTGGATTTGATTGGGTTGTACCTTCATAAATTCAGGAGCAATAACATCTTTTATATATGCGAGTGCTTCTTTATATGTTTTTTCAGATTCAAGAACTTCTTGATTTTCAGATGTCGATTTTTTTGTGGTCGGTGTTTTTTGGACACTGTGGAAGGTAGTAGTATCTCCAGTAATCCTATTTTGCACGAGTTGTATGAGGGGGTTTTGATTGTCCATCGAGGAATAGGAGCTTATTATAAAATACGATTATTTTCATGTATTTTATAATAATAGATTTCTTTGTAAAGTTTTGGCATGACTTCTTTCTTTACAAGATTTTGATTCTCTTTTTTATATATGATATTTTACCATTTCCACTCTGTAATCATCTCGTCAGGAATTTTATCAGGGACATCATTTTCTATTTCACTTTCCTTTCATTTATAGTGAATCACTCCAAGTGTAATATCATCGAGTTGTACATGCTTGTATCACATAAATTGTGAGAGTTCGATAGTAATATTATTAAAGACAGATTGTGCTGTTTTTATTTTTTGATTTGGTAGAAATGGAGTCTTCATTACCGCATTAATGAGTCGTTCCTCACCATACATTTGTTCGTCCCCATTTTTTTCTGAGTTATTAATGGCTTCTGTTATACCATCACTATAGAGAACAATGATATCATTTTTTTCGAATTTAATTTCTCTCTCTTGTAGAATATTAGAAATATCCTTCACCATACCGAGGGCAACTCCACCTGATTTAATTTGAAAACATTTATTTTGTTTATGTTTATAGATAATTAGATATTCATGCCCTGCTCATGTCATAAACAATCGTCCATTAGCTTCATTCCAACGAAGCATGAGCATCGTCATGAGTAGATTTGCCTTTACTCGAGGCTTGAGGATCTCATTTGTTTTTGAGAGAATAGTATGCCCTTTTCGGTATACTTTAGTGAAACCACTTACTAAGGAATTTACCATCATCATAATAAAACCAGCTCCAACACCATGCCCGGTAGCATCACCAACATAGATATAGTAATTATCTTCATGATTGATAATGTCGTATGAATCCCCACCAATTTCACGTGCGGGTTTTGATTTGATAATAATATCAAAAGAAGGAACATCAAGTATTTTTTTACTGAGCATTTTTCATTGTATTTCTCGTCCAAGTTCTACTTCTGATTTAATTTCTTTCCCATACATGAATTCACTTTTGATATGTTTGAGTGTATTGAGTGTTTGTCAGAAAAATTTGAGAATAAAATTTAGATGGGGGTTTTGAGTGAGAGGAAGATCGTTGTTTTCTCATTTAGTTCCCACTAAGAATTGTTGTATGGATTTTTCGAGTATCAGAATAGGTTCATGAAAATATACACGAATAAACCATATGATAACCCCCACATGTGCAATTACAAAAATCAGACTGAGTGTAATTTGTTCAATCACTCCTAAAGAAAGTATTTGTTTTCAAAGTACAAAAAATATGACGATATCTCAAATAAATAAAAATATCATTGCGAGACAGAATATGAACAAGAAATACTTCATAATAGTTATGGAGTCAAGAGAACTACTTTATTACTTCGGTGTTATTTTATCATACTTTTTATTCCTCGGCAAATATATAAATAAGAGTTTTTAACATCAATTCTGGTTCGGGTTTGGAATTTCATTTTTGCTTCTTATAATTTCTGGTATAGTTCTAATGTAGAGAAAACCATAAACCCCTCTATAAAAGGATATTATCCGTATACAAAAATTATACAGATATATTTTATATACTTTACCCACCCCTATATTCTATTATGAAAGGCAATAATATTATTACGACGATCGACATTGGGAGCGCAAAAATAAAAACCATTATATGATACTTTGATACAGAGAAGAATGATGATTTTCATATTTTATGAATATGAGTTGTTTCATCAAATGCTATTCGAAAGTGAAATATTCTTGATATGGAAGAATTTAAAACAAACCTCGATGCATCTTTGGAAGAAGCTGAAAAAATGTCATGAGAACAAATAACAGGAGCTTATATATCATTTAATTCATCATCACTCGAAGTCATTCGAAATAAATGAGTCGTTGCAGTATCTGGATGAGAAATATCAGAAGAAGACATCGAACGATCACTCGATATGGTAAAAAATGGTATTGATATGCCAAATAGAGAAATACTGAAAGTGATTCCAGAGACATTTACCGTAGATTTAGAAGAATGAGTCAAAAATCCACTCTGAATGAGTGCGAGAAAGCTGGAAGTGGTCGCAAATATATTTTCAATGAATGCTAATGTTCTGTGAAATATAAAAAAAGCAGTATCAGATATAGGAATAGAAATATATGATGTATACACAAATCTTCTTTCTTCACCAGAATGAATTCTGACAAAACGACAAAAAGAACTCGGAACGGTCTGTGTTGATATAGGAGCTTCTACTACATGAATCAGTGTATACGAAGAATGAGTCCTCATATTTGCATCTATTATACCAATGTGATGAGATAGTGTGACCAATGATATTGCACTGGGGCTGAGAACATCTACTGCGGTTGCAGAAAAACTCAAACTGGAATATGCTGAACTGGGACTCGAGCACAGAGAAGGATATGTAGATAAAGAAATAGATCTCTCAACACTGGATATATGAGAAGATTCATCACTCTCACCACTCTATTTATCACAGATTGTCACAGCCCGGTATGAAGAAATATTTCACTTTGTACGACAAGAGCTGAAAAAGATTGGAAAAGACGGAATGCTTCCAGAGTGAGCAATGTGTGTCGGTGGAGGATCAAAAATGAAATGATTCCTCGATAGTGCGAAAGAATCACTTCGACTGCCTGTGTTTATCGGACTTCCGATATCAAAAGATCAGTTGGTAGATGCTTCTATGAGTGATCCATCATATGCAGCTGTTATAGGAACTATGATTCTATCGCAACGATATGGTTCAGACTCACAGATGTTTTCGATTCATATTGGTGGATTTGTATCATCGATTACTAATCTATTTAAAAAACTCCTTCCATAATTATATAACTAAATACTAACCTTTTAATACTATGCATAAACGAGAAGATAAATTACGAAGCCTTCTATGAGGATCAACAGAAGATACTGGACCTCAGGAAGTAAATATTTGATCAGGAATATCACCGGTCGCAAAAATTAAAGTTGTCGGAGTTGGTGGTGGATGACAAAACGCTGTGAATCGAATGATCGAATGAGGTCTGGAACATGTAGAATTTATTTCTATTAATACTGATGCTCAAGCACTGTTTAATTCACTCGCACCAAAAAAACTCAATATTGGTAAAATTATTACTCAATGACTTGGAGCTGGTTCAGATCCAGATACAGGGAAAAAAGCTGCAGAAGAATCTCGAGAAGAAATCAAAGATGCTCTCGAATGAGCAGATATGATTTTTATTACTTGTGGTCTTGGTGGAGGTACCGGTACTGGTGCTGCTCCTGTGGTTGCTGAGATTTCAAAAGAACTTGGAGCTCTGACTGTTGGTGTGGTAACAAAACCATTTGCCTTTGAAGGACAAAATAGAATGGGGAAATCAGTGGATGGATTTGAAGCACTCAAAGAAAAAGTAGATACTCTTATCACGATTCCAAATGATAGAATTCTCTCTATTATTGATAAAAAAACACCACTTCTGGATGCATTTTCTATTGTGGATGAAGTACTCAATCAAGGGGTGCAAGGGATCTCAGATTTGATTACTCAATCAGGTCTTATCAATGTAGATTTCGCAGATGTACGTTCAGTTATGAGAAATGCAGGTTCTGCACTTATGGGTATTGGATATGGTTCTGGTGAAAACCGAGCGGTAGAGGCAGCACGAGGTGCTATCGATAGTCCATTACTGGAACTGTCTATTGCTGGGGCTAAAGGACTTCTGTTTAACATCACTGGTGGAACGGATCTCTCTATGTTTGAGGTGGATGAAGCTGCAAAAATTATCACAGAATCAGTGGATAGTGATGCAAATATTATCTTTGGTGCTACGATTAATGAAAACTATAATGGTGAGCTCAAAATTACGGTCGTTGCGACTGGGTTCGATGCAGAATCAAATCAAAATTTTGTAGAAGCAAAAGCTCAACAACCATCTATGTCTCCATTTGGACGAAAATCAGTTTCTGACTCACGAGTGATTCCGGCTGCAACTCAAAAACAAGAAGCAGATGATTTAGATGTTCCAAGTTTCTTGAGAAAGAAAATGCAATAATTATCTCTCTGATAACTCAAAATCCCCCAACCCCCTTTGTTAAAGGGGGGTTTTATTAAAAAATAAATATGTATTCACAATCTTTTTATATTACCGATCCAGTATGAAATAATGCTTTTTCTTTTGATGCTCGTGAGGACAAAAAACTTTTTGTCCCGAGTTTAAAAAAAATACAGCATTTTTCTGAAGTTCAGCTATGAGATCATATCGCTTTTGAGGATGTGACACTTGAATGAGAATTGCAGAGTTTTAGGGGTTTGAAGAATTTTTATGAGATGGAATGGAAGACCCCCCCCCCCCCCCCCCCCCCCC
>CAZFWS010000037.1:0-7075 GCA_964522625.1 uncultured Candidatus Peribacteria bacterium
TTTTTTGTTTGGTAAAAATGTATCATACAAAAATTCTGATGATATGCGCACTTCGGTTGGTATTTCAGCGAGGTTTCGAAGCCAGTATTTTCATACTTCACCTGCAAAATAACTGGATCCAGAGGCAATAATTTCTATATTTTCTATGTCATAGCTATTCAGTTCATCCAGTGTTTCATTCTGAATCTGCTTGGTTTCGAAGTTAATTCGACCCTGAAATACATTTTTAAGGATTTGAGGCACTTCAGCTATTTCTTTTTCGGTAAATGTTTCAAAACTTCATTTATCTGCCTGACCAAATGTAGAGTCAATGACTTCTACGGTTTTAAATATTTCTTTTCCGAGTGAAAAAATCTGTTTTTTCCCGTTTTGAATCACCGCTATTTCTCCATCATCAAGTGATATAAACTCAGTGGTAATCCCTGATAGGGCATTGATATCACTGGATATATAGACTCAGGTGTTATCCTCAGCAATAATCATCGGACTTCCCAGTTTTGCCCCGATCAGTGTTTCAGGTTCTTGTGTATCTATGACGGCTATTGCATAGGCTCATACGAGTTTTTCACAGACTATTTTAATGGTTTTTTGTAGGTCTCCCGTATCGGATTTTTCCAGGAGTTTTGCTATCACTTCGGTATCGGTTTCACTATAGAAACTATATTCTTTTTGAAGCTCATTTTTGAGTTCTTGATAGTTCTCTATGATTCCATTATGCACCACATAAAATCGCTCATTGTGTGAAATATGAGGATGTGTATTTTCAAGAGTGACTTTCCCATGGGTAGCCCATCTGGTATGTCAGATACCACTTTCATAGGTATTGCTATCTGCTTTATCTTGTATTTGAGTTGATAGATTGGATACTTTTCCCAGGGATTTTTCTAAAAAGGTATCCCCATTTTTAGAAATTGACAGTATTCCTGCACTATCATATCCTCGATATTCAAGTTTTTGAAGTCATCCCACTACTTTTGGGACAGCATTTTCAGCACCATTATAGGCAAATATTCCACACATATTGTATTTTAGAATGGGTTAGGGGATTATACTCGAATTTTAGTAATTTTTTGACCGTGTTTGAGTCCTGATTGGGTGATCATTTTTCCAGATATTCCGATAACGATACTGTAGATACCCATAAGTACGAGAAGCAGGTCTACTTCTAGATTGGGAGATTCTACTACTTTAGTGGCTATGTAGAAGAGTACTACACCAAATATAATCTGAGCGATTCGCGTATATCCTCGAGAGAGAATAGAAATATTTGCGATTCCTCGTATAAGGGGAATGAGTCCGAGTGCTACGATTACGTAGGCAACGATCTGCATTTGTGATTCATTAAATACAACACCAAAGAAGTTATTTTCCAGACTTCCTGCTTGATAGATAAAGTTATATCCAGTTGCCAGGATATATATCAGACCAAAAGCAATTCCAGCCGTTCGAATAGTTTTGTCTGTAGGTCGTTTCATGAGTAGTTTTACAGCTCACATCATAGGATTCAAAAATCAAAAAATATAATATATGAATATTGTATGGAAAGAGAGGAAAAAGCAAGCAGTTTTTGTGCTCTTTCTTTACCTCTCAGCATTTTTCCATATAGTACCACCCATACTATTATTTCTCTATAAAAAATCATGGTCTTTAATGAAGAAGTCAATCAATATATCAAACTCTCTCGAGATGATGCAGATATCATGTCGGAATTGAAACAGATGCAGGAATATGCAGGGAAGTGGGGAGAGTACTTTGGGAATTCCAATGATATTTGTTTGGAGATAGGAACGGGAATGGGAAACTTTTTCTCAGATGAGTGCTCTGCAAACCCAGATAAGAACTATATCGGAATGGATATTCGTTATAAACGAGTGTATAATGCAGCTGAAAAGTCACGAAAAAAATGAGCCAGTAACTTTGTGATACTCAAAGAATTTGCTCAAAAAATAGATACTGTTTTTGTCCCTGGGGAAATATCTGAAGTCTATGTATTTTTCCCAGACCCATGGGCTCGAAAAGATCGACAAAAGAAAAATCGACTCTTTCAAACAGAATTTATAGAACTTCTCGAAAAAATTATTCGCTCATGATGAAAACTTATTTTTAAAACAGACCATCGAGAGTATTTTGATAGCACACTCGAACTGTTTGCAGAGAATTCAAATTTTGAGATTATCAAACAATCATATGACTACGAAAACGAACTCGATGTTTTTGACAAACAAAACATGACCGAGTTTGAGCATATGTTCCGATGAAAAAAAATAGATATCAATTATGTGGAGTATAGGAGAAAATAGTTTTAAAAAAATCCTTGATTTCCATAAAAAACCCGTATAATATGGTTCATATACACTAATAAAAAATTGGTATGTCAGACGAAATACAAACATCTATGAGTGAGCAGCAGGTTGATGCTATGTTACTAGAACTTTTACAGGCACATAATGAAGCTGTTACAGTGGATGAACCTGAATTTTTGGATTTACTCAAACACTCACTTTCACTCAATACTATGGAGAAAAAACGAGTGATTGATGCGGTACCAACACTCTCACAATTTCAATTTGATGAACTCACAAAAGTTTTTAGCGAAGAGCGAGTGAAGTTTCGAGACCTGGCTGGCCAACATCCAGATGATATTAAAAAACTCGTAGCTAAACAGCAATCAGAATGGATTCAACTCGGAGATATTTATGTAATCGAAGCAGATAAAAAAGCTGCAGGAAATGAAGACCAGGACAAAATAGATGATTTAAAAGCAAACCTCGGACTGTAATGAACTATCATTTTTGTACATATTTTGAAAAGAAGCAAAGAGTTGATATATATCTATCATCTCTTTTTTCTCAGTTTTCACGAAGCTATATTCAACGACTTATCGATAATGGTGCTGTCACAGTGAATGGAGAAATAGTAAAAAAGAATATTAAAATAGCTCCCAGAGATGAAGTGTATTTAGAGTGTATCAGTGAACCAACCAATCTGGCATATCAGGATATGAACCTGGATGTTATCTATGAAGATAATGAAATACTGATTATTAACAAAGAAGCATGAATCAATGTGCATCCTGTTCCAGGATCAGGAGGACGAAAGGGGACACTCGTGAATGCGATTTTATTTCACTGTCAGTGTAAATTACCCTCTATTCGATGAATAGAGAGACCTGGAATTGTTCACCGTTTGGATAAAAATACTTCCGGAGCTATTATGGTAGCAAAGACAGATACTATGATGACCTATCTGAGTGATGCGATTAAAGAACGAAATATAGATAAATACTATCTCGCAGTAGTTCAGGGAATCATGCCGAATGAACCATTTACCATTGAATCATACATTGGTCGAGATCCACATGATCGAAAAAAGATGACATCGGAGTCTCCACTGCATCCAAAAATTGCTCTGACTCATGGAACGGTAGAACAGTATATTGATGGTGCTTACACACTCGTAAAACTCAAAATTGTCACGGGACGGACTCATCAGATACGAGTTCATTTATCATCCATTGGGTATCCAATTATAGGGGATAGTGTATATGCTACCGATACTATTAATGCAGAGGTATTAAAAAAATATGGACTCACACGTCAGGCACTCCATGCCTGTGAAATAGGAATTGAACTCTACGGAAAAAAACATGTTTTTCAGGCTCCACTCAAACCAGATATGCGTAAAATTATTTGATAATACAATATCTCCCCCTCCCTGATGTCAGGGAGGGGCTAGGGGAGGGTTATGGTCTGAAATAAATGATAATACGCTTGTTTTTTAGCTAAAATCGACTATTATATTAGCATATAATTTCTGACATGTTTATATATGAAAAAATGGTTCTGAATATGAGAAGACGATGATACGACACGTGTTGCCATTAAAAAATGAGACACATCTGAACAAGCAGTAGGACAGATAGCACTTGATATCGTTGAAACAGATTATGATATTATGATCTTTGCTCCTATTGCGGGAGTAAATTTAGAAGATATTGATGTATCTTTTTCTGAATGAGTACTCACCCTCTCGGGAAATAGAGAAGCTCCCTCTATATATGATGATTATAATGTGAGCATGAAATCATCAGAATGTTTTTGGGGTAAATTTGTCAGAAATGTGATTCTCCCAGATAATCTCGATTTTGATAATATAGCAGCATCTATGGAAAATAACTTATTGCAGATCACTATCAAAAAACTGCAATTTAACTCTCAAAATATAAAGATTGATCGTATAGAATTATAATATTCCCTTACTCCCTATTCGTGTTTTTTAGAAAGAAAAAAGTCGAACATCACGCAAAAAATATAGATAAATTTGTGACCACACTACTGATCGGTTGAGCCGTAGCATCTATGATTGGTTTATCAAAAACAAAAAAATGACAAAAGGTGACTCATGACGCAAAAGATATTGCTATACGCAGTGCAAAAACTGGTTATAGTATGTTTTGAAAAATAGTACTTCAGGCTATAAAATTAGTTCGTAAAAAATAATGTATGTATAAAAATATAGCTCTTATTTTTTTATTTTTATTGTGCAGCTGGATACAATGAAATACTTTTGTGACTCATGCCTGTGAATATCAATCACAGATTCAACAATGTATTGATTCAGAGTCACCTCGGACCATAGAAGAGTTTTTGTGTATAGAGTGACCTGCAGAGCAAAAAGCATATCAGGTGATCTTAGATCAAAGGTTTAACGAAATAGACGAAGAAATAGAAACCTATCTAGAGGGCCTGGAACAAGCAAAAAGTAAATATTTTTGACACAGTAGAACAGAGCATCATGTAGATGGTATTCTAGAAATTCACAATCGTTTTGCTCCACATGGTGATTATGCGAGTCGTTATCAAGCAATATGTTGAGTAGAACTTATAGCAGAGACTCAACTCTGTCTCTGAGGAGATGTCTCTATTAATGCTTCTGTTGATTTTTTCCGATCTTCCACATGTGGGAGTCTCATAGAAACGAAATTAAATATCTATAAACAAGTCGCATATGATATATTATATCTGAATAAATCAGATATCCGATCAGATGAATCACTGTTGTTTACTACTCAAGAGAGAACTCAGTATGATACTTTAATAGATCTTTTTAATATCAACCTTGGGTACATAGAGCGTATGCTACAAAAATGGCCTTCAAAAATTTATAACGTGCATTAAAATAACAAAAAAAGCAGATATTATCTGCTTTTTTTGTTATTTTTTCTTTTTTTGTTTTTTCCCACAGTACGGGCATACTTTCATATTTCTTTTGATTCGCTTTCCACATTTTTTACACTTTTTCTTTCGGAGGAAGAGTATGAGATAGATAAGGAAGAAGAATCCAATACAGGCTCATCATATATACATAACATAGAAATTGAGGCCGATATATTTTTCTTGGTAGGATACTTCAAAGTCTTGCGCTGAGTTAAACTCTATATCCTCTCATTCGTGTGTTTCGTATCATACGTTGATGAAGGCAGTAATTGTTTTGTTCTGGGTTCTTTCTTTGACTTGTTCCCAAGGGAATAGGAATCATCTCTCTTCAACATTTTGCCTGGTATAGTAGGTTCATGGATCCCAATATTTTACTATAGGATTTCCATATTCATCATAATCTTTATAGGGGAAACCTCGCCATTCAGGTGTAAAGTTTCTTTTTGTAGAGGGGAGAACATTTCCACCTCCATCGTTAATGGGAATATAATCAACAATTTTTTCTCCTATGATGACTCATTTGTTGTTGGTGATAACTTCTTTTCAGATATTTTTTAATTCATTTCCTTCTTCATCTTTCAGAACAATCTGCCCCGTTGGTTTCAGATGAATATTTCCATTATTTTCAAAAGGGATATCAAAGGTAATATTAAAATCTTCATCTGGTCATGCTTCTCATCCTGTTACGGGATCTTCATTATTTTGATTTTCGGTCTCTTCAGTGTTAGTGTCTCATGAATCATTAAACAGATGTGCGCGAGTTCTTCATCTGGATGAAATATTGACCGGTGCAACGGTTCCGGTAGATGTTATTTCACCATCTACATTCAGAAGTATTATAATACCATAATCAAGCTTGAGTCCAATATTTCCACTATTATCATAGGTATTATTTTTAAAAAATATGGCCCCATAATGACCTCATGGCGTCGCATTAGTTGGAATATTGATATCAAAGGTAATCTCCTTAATAGTTTGTGGTCCTATGACAAATCCAGCATCACTAAAGCTAATCCATGAAGAGAGCTGTTGATCTGGATATACTAGTTCACTTCTTCTGACAAATACCGGTGTACCACTACTATTATCAGCCTCAAAATCAGATGCAGCAGTCGTAATCGTATAGCTATTACTCGAGTTATTAATTAATTTAGCAGTTTGTGTTATGGTTTGTCCCGGTGCCCCTTCGAGTTCATATCGTATAGGTGAAACATTGAGATCTATACTTGCAAAGCTCGAAGTGGCTCAGAAGATAGATAGACATAATAACAAGAGAATTCAGTACAACCGTTTCATATTATTCAAGAGTCAAAAAGATATTAGAATAATCAAATAATAGGAAAAATTATATTGAAATCAAATAAAAGCCTGACGATAGTCAGGCTTTTGATTGTACATTTTTTGTATCTATGTTTTAGATGTAATTAGAAGTTTCCAATTACTGTAAATGTTACGGTATCTTGATACGAACCAGCTGGTGTAGCAGCTTCTGCTGTTGCACTTACGGTAAACGTAACATCATTCAGTCCAGATGTTGGTTCAGCATTATTGGTTGTATAGATAGTATTTTCAGCTGTAGTAGTGATTTCTACAGCAGAGAGATTACCAGTACTAGTAAAACCAGTTACTGTAGAATCAATAGCAGCTGCTGTTGATGCATATGTATATGATTCAGCGAGACCATCTGCAGTGAGAGAATTAATTTGTACAGTGTTATCTGCTGTATTTGTCAGTCCTCCACTTCCTGATCGCGCTGTAATACTTACACCACTCGCAGCATTTGTACCAACTTCAATATCTACTGATCCACTTGATGCAATACCTGCAGCAAGTGATCCAAGATCAATACTCCCAGTAGA
>CAZFWS010000038.1:0-6918 GCA_964522625.1 uncultured Candidatus Peribacteria bacterium
AACCGACCGTCTATTTTATGCTCAATCGTTTTATGTAACTCTGGGAGTTTTGACTAATGCAGTGATCCTTTTAAGTGATGTGCGGTATGATATCATAGGTTTCCTGTGATCAGATTATACCATGGAGAGATGATATTATATGAAAACTGATATGGATCATCACTTTCTAATCCACTATGATGATGGTAGGTTGTATATACTGTTATAATAAGTCATGTTATCATCGGAATTAAGAATAGCACTATTCCTTGAAGTGGTTGAAGTAGTATAAGAATACTCAGCAATAATAATTGTATGACACACATATACAGAAAATATTTCTGTATTTTTTTGTATTTTTTTCACACTTTCCAAGCTCTATAATACGCTGTTATAGCAACCACCCAAGTATACATCATTGAACTGTATTTTTTTTCAGTTGGAGATTTCCATGCAGATTCATCTTTGGTTTGGTCTTGGTAGTTTACATGATGTCATAGGTTATGGTGGAGCACCCAACCATATCATATAATGCCTGTTTGAAAACCATACATAATCTCTAAGAGTCGATTACAAATAGGTACAGAAAACGTCTCAACATGTTGATGGTGGTGATTCCATGCACAGATAAATGCTTTGGTGATAATAGAAAACAGAGTGTTAGGGAGGTATTTTTTAGGAGTGTATGTGAAAAAATTGAGAAAGCAAAAAAGAAAGAGCTTGTTACTTCTTCTTAAAAAACTCACATCTCAACACCATTTTTCCAGACTCAATCAGATCAGCATCATCCGTCAGTCGAATGTTTTTAAACACATCTCCTCGTTTGATATCACTCGCTCATTTTACTTTGATGTCTTTGATTGCTATCACACTATCTCCAGCGGATAAATTTACTCCATTGCTATCTACTGTCACTACATCTGATGCGTCATCATCATCTAACAGCCAGCTCATGTCTTTTTGTTTTTTTGCCATGCTTAAAAGTATTTAAGTATATATTTTGATGATTATATACAGATATATTCTAAAAGCGACTCTATTGTGGTTTCATTTTGAAATATATCTATTTTTATATACTATATTTATATTATTTATCATACTGATTTTCTAATATGAAAAAATCACTTTTCTGGTTCCGACAAGATCTGCGAACATTTGATAATACTGGACTGATTCAAGCCATTGAAGATTCAGATGAAATACTCCCAGTATTTATCATGGATGAAAATATTATCCCCGATTTTTTGTGATTGGAGGATAAAAAGTTTCTCTTTCTCAAAGAAGCTCTCCTCAATTTAGACACTCAGCTCAAAGCTCTTGGAGGAAAACTCATCATACGACATGGGAAACCAGAAAAAATTATTTCAGAATTGATAGAAAAATATACTCTCGATGCTGTCTATACGAATACGAGCTATAGTATATATGGGAGTAATAGAGATGCGAAAATAGCAGATATATGTTCAGAAAAAAAGATATCCTTTCATCAGTATTCCGACTATCTTATGATCGAACCTGATCAAATAGAGCAACGAAAGGTTTTTACTCCATTTTATAAACTTTGGCAGAAACAGTTAGCTCTTCAAGATATTGTCTTACAAGAACCAACGGCATTTATTCAGCTCATCACTGATGAAGTGGAAGCATGAGATTTTCTGAATATTAAAATACCAGGGTGAAAACACCCTTATTTTACTATAGATTTTGGGCAGACGCGACGTAAGAATTTTGATTTCAGCTCATATGAAGCCCATCGAAATAATTTGGATATAGATGGAACTTCACGACTTTCGGTATATCTGCGTTTTGGTATTTATTCTATTCGGGATATATATTTGCAGGCTGTGGAACAATCTCCAACGTATATCTCAGAACTTGCATGGAGAGAATTTTGGCAACATATTGCTCATTATTTTCCTCATACTAAATACGAGGCTTTTCAGGAAAAACGACGACATATTCAGTGGAAACATGACGAGCATGTATTTCAAAAGTGGTGTGATGGAGAAACTGGATACCCTGTGGTAGATGCAGCTATGAAACAACTCGTTGAAACCAACTGGATGCATGGACGAGCCCGAATGGTAGTCGCATCGTTTTTAACAAAAGATCTGCTGATCGATTGGAAATGGTGAGAAGCATTTTTTAAAAAACATTTGCTCGATTATGATGAAAACGTGAATTACGGAAACTGGCAATGGTCAGCGAGTATCTGAGCAGATCCAAAGCCATTACGGATATTTAGTCCTCTTCTCCAGTCGGAAAAATTTGACCCAGACGCTCGTTATATAAAAAAATATCTTCCAGGACTCCAGAATGAGTCTTTGAAAGATATTCATAACCCATTAAAGGGGAATCTCAATTATATTCCTCTTATCGTTGATCATAGTATCGCTCAGAGAGAAGCAAGAGAGGTATATAAAAATGATGATTATTTAAAATAATATCCAATGCCAATCAGAACTATTACGACTCCCGCACATATCATTTGCTTGATGTTTGGACTATCTTTTAAAATAAACTTGTTGGATAGTATTTGAAATGCAATAGCAAAGAATCATAAAAGTGTTGCGATAATAATCCCAGCATCTTTGATAATATAGATTCCTATGAGCCAAGCAGTAAATGAAAAAGCTGTCCCAGTAAATCGTTGTTGATAAAATATTTTTGATTGTTCAAACATATTTTTGAGACTATTTTTTTTCACACGAGCCAGTGCAATATATAAAATAATTTCACTGATAATCAATACTATAGCAAAGGTAATCATATTGATATATAGGAGTACATATCAGATGGATGATACATAAATAGCTTTACAAAATTGTGCTGCAAAAAATGTTTGAATACTTTTAGGAAAAGAAATATTTTTAAAATCTATTGTAAAGACGATGGTGACAAAAATAGTTGCAATAGCAATACAAAATGTTACCCAAGATGACTCTTGATCGGTTCCATAATAGAGGATAAAACCAATGATTACGATAAATAGTTTATCGAGATTTTCATAGGGAAGTAAATGAGATACTTTTGTTTGACGAATCGCGCTATATCATAACAGTGTTGAGGCAATAGCAAATAGGGTCCCTCAAATAATAATATAGAGATAGCTACTATTGCTGAGAAATACAGGATCAAGGCCTCATTGTAAATACAATAAAAAGATAACAACAGGAGTATTTACAAAATAACAGAGGAGCTTAAAAAGCTCAGGTTGTATTTTTGTTGTTTTCAGTGCTTTTGAGTTGCAGGCCCTCCCTATGGCACTCATAGCGACTCAGAATATTCATGCTATAATAGAAATCATATTAACTGTTGATTAACTCTTTAAAAAATGCTCGCACTTTTTCCCAAAGTGTTTTTTTCTGAGTACCGATTCATTTTTTCTCATCTACTTGTTTGAGATTATCTTTGATGTCAATATTGTTTTCTTGAATAGAAATTAGTTTTTTATCCAGAAGAGCCATGTATCATGAAAATATATTTAAACTCATTCAGCTATTTGGTTGAATATTCTGAGCAATTATAGTGAGGGCACTATCGAGTTTTGTAATCATTTGCACTCGAAATACATCGTCAACAAGTGCTTTTTTATATTCATCTTTGGTGATTCTGATTTCAGCAGGAATATAGTTATCTACATCATCTGTGTTTTCGATTTCATCAATTTTTTCTAAAATATCCTCAATCTCATCTGTATTGAGTTCTTGCCCAGAAACGGCCTTTTCAACACTTTTAAGCGTTTTTGCATCGAGGGTGATATCGTGTTGTTCGATCAGATCTTTGAGTTTAGCAAGTGCTGAATCAGTTTCTGCATGTTCATGAGCTTCATGTTGTTTTTTCTGACTTTCCACCACTTTTTTTTGTGCTTCTATTTTTTGTTTTTCAGATTTTTCTTTTTTCTTTTTCTCTTGTTCAGCCAAAGCAGCCGCTTCAATAGTCATAATATATAGTTTATAAAGTATTATTTAAAATAGAAACCTAACCCGACAAGTATAGTCACGATAAGTGTCAGAAGCAAGTCTTTTTTACTTGGTGTATCCTTCAGGATAAAATATGACAGAGCCAATGTAACACCAATTCAAAGAAATGATAATAGTATCGACACAGAGAGTCCGAGTGATTTAATAATAGTCAGGCCTAAAAACCAAGAAATCCATCCAATTCATCCGAGGTATCGGTTGATCCAGAATGACTTTGGTTGACCCTTGAGGGTTTTAAACTGTCCTCCAGCAGCAGCCATGATAGCGAGTATGACAATTCACCAAAAAACACTCGAAATATAATAATGAACTTCAGTATAGTTGAGAATAATCCACCCTCCCACTAACACATCTATAGCTCGAGTACACTCAAGCACGACGAGTGTCACCATGTTCTTTGGAACACTATGGTCTTTGAAATCAATGGAAAAGAGAATAATAACAATAATCGCAAGTATTGTTATGAACAGTGAGGTAATAGAAACATCAGAAAATAGAAAAAAAGATGATATGATAACAATAATCTTATTGATATTGGTATAGGGCATAATAACCGACATCTTTTCCTCCCGATATATCTTTTGACTATATTGGGTACGAATAATAGCTGCAAACATGATAATGAACACAATACCCATTACTGTGAGATCAAATAGTTCCATATCTACTCATACGTAGAAGAAGTAGAGAGAGAGAACGACTCAGTATGCATAGGTGAGTAAGTCATGGATTTTTCATCCTACTCCATATCCGAGAGATTTTTTCCAGAAAATATCTCAGACAGAAGTCATAAATGTTGACAGAAGAGCAATCAGCATAATGCTTTAAATATAAAAAAATATTTTTTTATAGTGTATCTGTATACTATAAAATTACAAAAAATATTGACCAGAGTATAAAAATATATATACTGGCTATATACAGTATATATTAACCCCCAAAATAATTATGCTTACAGATAAACAACAGGCCGTACTCGATACGATTACTGAGTATATTTCAAAATATGCTAAATCACCGACTATTGAAGAACTCAAAGAACTTTTGCAACAAAAATCAAAACGATGAGTGACACAGTACTTAGAAGCACTTGAGAAAAAAGGTTTTATATCTCGATGATCATGATTTCGCTCTATTCGTTTGGGAGCGCAAGCCA
Source organism: uncultured Candidatus Peribacteria bacterium (assembly GCA_964522625.1). GTDB lineage: Bacteria > Patescibacteriota > Gracilibacteria > BD1-5 > UBA6164 > JAKVBB01. The sequence continues at coordinate 5,119 of CAZFWS010000038.1, forward strand.
TGGTAGAGTCTACTTTTAATATTCCTATATTAGGATATGCAAATGCAGGAACTCCGATGGTTGATGCTGTTGAAACGGATTATGGATCACTTCCTATCTCTAAAAATATTGTTTCTCGCGATGAGCACAGTTATTTTATACTTAAAGTAGAAGGAACTTCTATGAATAAATGTGAGATATCTGGAAAAACTATTGCAAATGGTAGCTACGTTCTGATAGATAGAAATGAAACGGTGCCAAACAGTCATGATGCATTTGTTTTTATTGTCAATGGTGCTGCTACCATAAAAAAATATAAAAAAGATGGTAATACTGTTTACCTCTTGCCAGAATCACATGATGATTACCATAAACCGATTATTTTATCTGAAATGGATCGAATAGAAGTCAATGGAAAAATAGTAGATGTATTTCATTTCTAACAAAAAAACCTCTTTTAAAAGAGGTTTTTTTGTTAGTCAAAGAGATCAATTTTTTTATCTACTTCTTCCTGTAGGGTTTTAATTTTTTCTTTTCCAGAATACACGATATTTCGATCTATTTCTAGTTCTTTCTCACTAATTTTATCTGGGTATTCATAGAGTGAAAGAACATGTTTTATAGCATTAATTCTCGCTTTTTTCTTATTATCTGAATTAATGATAGTCCATGGAGTTTCATCTGTATGTGTATGAGAAAAATTCATGAGTTCTGCCTTTGTATATTTTTCCCAGAGTCGTTGAGAATCTTGATCGATAGGGGAGAGTTTGAATTGTTTGAGAGGATTGGTTCTTCGTGCTTCAAAACGCTCTGCTTGTTCTTGTTTTCCAACAGAAAAATAAAATTTTACTATTTTAACTCCAGACGAGGTGAGCATGTGTTCAAATTTTGGAGCATCATGGAGAAATTGTTCATATGATGATTTTGATACAAATCACATCACTGGCTCTACTCCCGCTCGATTATACCAACTACGATCAAAAAATACCATTTCACCTGCAGCAGGGAGGTGGTGAACATATCGTTGAAAATACCATTGAGATCGTTCTTTTTCAGTCGGTTTTTCTAGGGCCATAACTCTGGCTCATCGTGGGTTGAGATGTTCTCTAAAACGCTTAATAGTTCATCATTTTCCAGCCGCATCTCGTCCTTCAAATATGATGAGAAGTTTTTCACCAGTATCTTTGATATGCTTTTGAAGTTTTACGAGCTCTAATTGCATTTTAATGATTTCTTTTTCGTATTCTATTTTTGATTTTTTGACGCAGACACTGGTATATTTGTCACGTTTTTTCTTTGAGATATTTTTACATGCTGTGTAGTGTTCTTCGACTTCTTTTACGACATCAATGAGTTGTTCTTGTTTGCTTTTTTCACTTTTTTCATCGATATACTCAGAGAGTTCTTCTATAAATTCATCAATTTTCTTGAGTTGTTTTTTGATAGTTTTATTTGTTTTTTTTGCTCGATTTCTTTCGACTAAATGTTCGAGCTTATTTCTGAGAACTCGTACATAATCAGTATCATCATGTTCTTTGAACTTTTTAAAAAGAGCTTGTAGTTCACGTAAAAATGCTTGCGTTGTTTTTTCGTCAAGTTGTAGGTGTGTATTAAAGAGTTCGTAGAGTATTGATGGCATATATATAAATAGAAAAATATAAAATATGTATGTATAGATGATATCATATATTTTTGACAGAGGCAAATATCTGTATGTTCTTATTTTTACCTTGATTTTTCCCGTTTTTTCATATAATTTTCATGTTTTATACTCAATATAATAAAAAATATCAGCTATGCTACGAACACACACATGTAATG
>CAZFWS010000039.1:0-6887 GCA_964522625.1 uncultured Candidatus Peribacteria bacterium
GTCCTGGTCCTGATACTGTTACTGGTCCTGATACTGATACTGTTACTGGTCCTGGTTCTGATTTTACGTGAGTTGTATGCAATTATGCAAATAAAATAATCACGAATTTTCCAGAATTGAAAGAGACTGATGAGAAGTTAACTGACTTATGCAATAGAAGAAGAGAAAATAAAAAATTAACCGTTGAATGAGAACGAAGAGAAAATAAATGATTAAATAAAGAAAAAAGTGATTTATTACAGAGTTTTCTTAAAAAATCTGGATTCTCTACACAACAAATAAAGGATATTTTATTTTCGGTAGATTTTCGAAACGATATGTATGAATACACTCTTCTGAAAACAGCTACAGATAAAAATATAGTTCATAATTCTAGCTTAAATACATGGAAAAAAAATCTTTGAACTTATGGAGAGCAAATTTTTAATATTATCTCTATGACAGATCAGAAAAAAACTAACATATAATTATATTATATGTTAGTTTTTTTCTAAAATTACCTAGTAATATTGACATTACTCATATAATTTTTACTATATACTTAATATATATAAGTATAAATATACATGACACAAAAAGGAAATTATATAGATAGAACAGAACAAATATCATATACTATACCAGAGGATTTATTGCAAAACTCTCTACTTAAAAATATCTATGATATTGATAAGCATCTTATGTCTTTATTAGATGGGAGAAAAAAGGATACCGAAATGGAATTACCAAATGATTGATATAATAATGATGAAATTTGACAAGAAGTAGATAAAATATGTGATGAGATTCAAGAATTAGTGAGAAATAAAAAAAACGTTATTAATATTCCGGATATATGGTTAAAAATTTATCAGCGATCCATTTTACTTTTAACTATTGATGATCCAGATAAAAATACCTTTAATGAGGAACTAAGAAAAGTTTGGATATGAAAACTCGGAACATATTGATGAAAATTATTTGAGATTATCTCTTGATAAAAATATAAAAATCAATAGTATATATTTTGTATATAAAATAAAAGGAAAAAAATGGAGCAATATATTTACCTGGCAGGACTACATGCCCTATGATTTTATCATGCTAAATTGATAGAATTATTCGAAAAATCACAGAACTATAGAGAAGTATATGATACTATGACATATACTACTTTAATATGATATGGTTTTTCCCATAAACAGGCTGAAGCCATATTAAAAAATAAAAGACGTATATCGCTGGAATTGATACAAAATAAACTTTCTAAACGATGAGCTCGTATTATCACGATACATGATTCGGAATATCCTCAAGAACTCTTACATATTCCTCACGTACCATATATATTATATATACGTGGCAAACTGACGCATACTCCACGTATATCAATAGTATGATCCCGATCTATGACATCATATGGAAAAAGAACGATAGAACATCTGATTCCTGCTATTTCAAATTATTTTACGATCGTGTCATGATGAGCTGCTGGTTGTGATACTTGGACGCATGCTACAACACTCAATAATAATAAAAATACCCTTTCTGTCATCGGTACGTGAATAGACATAGATTATCCAGTTGGAAATAAAAAAATGTATGATCGTATCGTAGAAACAGGATGAGCTGTGATGTCTATATTTCCTGTTTGACAACAATGACTCCCGTATAATTTTCCTATTCGAAATGAAGTAGTGGCTGGTATATCAGTCGGTACTGTAGTAGTTGAAGCAAAAAATAAATCTGGTACACTCATTACTGCTGGTTTAGCCCTCGATTTATGAAAAGATCTCTTTTCCGTCCCTTGAGATATATTTCATAGCCAATCAAATGGCTGTAATACACTCATTCAATCATGATCAGCTAAAATGGTCGTATCATCAAAATGTATTTTAGAGGAATATAATATTTGATGATTTGTACAAAAATCATCAAATATTACAGAAAAAAAATTCAGCCATGAATCAGAAAGAAAAATATATAATATGCTCTTATTAGAATCGAGTAATATTGATTCATTGTCTCAACAATTGAATCTTTCTATATCAGATATTTCATATTATACATCTTTGTTAGAAATTTGATGATACATTAAAAAAACACTCTGATGAAAATATGAAATTTTATCATAAAACTACTTGCTAAATAGAGGATTAAAAGTATTATCACTATAATTATTTATTCATTTTTTAGTGTGGAAAATACTCTTCTTTTACAGTTAGAAATAGTTATTTTACTGTTATCTATTCTATATATTATGTACTATCTATGAGATAGAGCATTTATGATATATCAAAAAAAACAATCAGCATGAAATAAAACAACTCATACCTCTCAAAAAAGCGCGATTCACCGAGTAGCACTCAAAAAATCTGACGATGTAGTAGTGAAACCAACTTCTAAAAAGAAAAAACTCTCAGAATCAGAAATCAATACACTGACTCAACTGCTCAAAAAAGTCCGCGTACATATCGTAAAATGATACAATGATACGGCAAAAAATCTCATCATAGAATGACTCGCTATAGATAAAAATCATCGAGAACTCAATATAGAACTCGCAATGATATATGAAAAAGAAGAAAACTATAAAAATGCAGAATATATTTATAAAGATATTCTTATCCTTCATAAGGATGATTATGAGGTCCTCAAACGTTTAGGATATATCCTCGCAGTGCAAAAACGATATGAGGAAGCACTTAAAATATATGAAAAAGCGCATAAAAAATCTCATCAGAATGACGAAGTTATAGAGCACCTTGCTGATATTACTTTTAGTCTGAATATATTAAAAAAATCTCTTTGATACATAGATATGTATTTAAAAGACTTCCCAAGAAATGTGGAAAAACTATTCATGAAATGACATTGTTTAGAAGAATTAGGTCAAATGACTGAAGCGATCGGAGTCTATAAAAAAATTCTTGATCTTCAACCATACAATACACAAGCGCGAGATGCCTATAATCGATTGAATCCATAGTTTTTGACATTTTTTTATTCACAAGTATTCCACAGAAAAAGTGAAGGTTGTATTCACTTTTTTATTTTTCCTATATACTTGCATTATATTCTATAAACTTATATCTCTTTGATGCTTAAAATTCCTCCTCATTCACTCGAAGCTGAACAATCTGTACTCGGAAGTATACTGATTGATAAAGATTGTTTTATAACTATTTGAGACCTCCTTAAAGCTGCAGATTTTTATAATGATGCCAATGCCTTTATTTTTGAGGTTATGTTCGATCTGTATAAAACGAATAAACCTATTGATCTCATCACAGTAAAAGAAAAACTCGATGATAAAAAACTTCTGGATAAAGTAGGATGAATTACGTATTTAACAGAACTTACGGAAATCGTACCAACCACTTCAAATGTTTTTGAATATGCTCAAATTGTAAAAAATAAAGCCGTGTTAAGAAGCCTGATAAAAAGTGGAAACGAGATTATTTCATGTGGATACGATGAAGATAATATTATTGGGAATTTACTAGAAAAAGCAGAAAAATCACTCTTTGAAGTCACACAAGTCTTTATTAAAAATAAATTGGTTCATATTAACGAGATACTGAATCAACGATTTGAAGAATTTGCAGAAATACATGAAAATCCTGAACTCATTACTGAACACAGACTACAACTCTGATTTAGTTCACTCGATAATAAATTTGGTGGATTAAAAGGAGGAGATATGGTAGTACTCGCTGCTCGACCATCTATGTGAAAAACAGCCTTTGCTCTGAATTTAGCACAAAATATAGGTTTTAACAAAAAAAATGTGGCTATATTTTCTCTGGAAATGAGTAAAGAACAGCTGACGGATCGTATGATTGCCTCTGCTATGGAAATAGATAGCTGGAAATTAGCAAAATGAGAATTAGAAGATGCAGAATTTTCAAAAATTTGAGAAGCGATGGAAAAACTCTCCAGTGCCAATATTTATATGGATGATAGCGCGTGAGGAAATTTGATCGATTTAAAATCAAAATGTAGACGACTAAAAATAGAATCAGGACTAGATGTTATAGTGATCGATTATCTTCAACTGATGTCAAACGGAAACTCTATGAACAGAGTCCAGGAAATTAGTGAAATATCCAGATGAATTAAATCACTTGCTAGAGAGTTAGATGTCCCTATTATAGCTCTTTCACAGTTATCCAGAGCTGTTGAAGCGCGTCCAGATAAACGACCAATGATGTCTGATCTGAGAGAATCTGGTTCTATTGAGCAAGATGCAGATATTGTTATGATGCTTTATCGTGACGAATACTATGATGAATTCAGTGAAAAAAAATGAGTGACCGATATCCTCGTACGAAAAAATCGTAATGGTCCTATCTGAAATGTAGAACTCATGTTTAATAAAAACAATCAAAAATTTAGTGAAATGGCAAAATGAATGGGGAATCCAGTAATGGAGGATTAAGATAACCCATCCTCTCGTACCTCGGTACTTCCCCCGAGCTCGAGGGAAAAGTAGAATCCCCCTAACCCCCTTTATTAAAGGGGGAACTAATAAAAAATATTTTCATTTGTTATTCTCCCCTTTAACAAAGGGGAGATGTCCGAAGGACAGAGGGGATTCATGGGGAGGATATGAAGTTAAGTATAAACCTAATCCAATTCCCCCAACCCTGGTCGTTTCTCCAGATCATCAGAAAACTCAGTTCTAATTTCTTGAATAACATTGAGAGAGTTTTCGAGACTCTCGGTTGTTACGAGTTGTTTTCGATATACTTTGACTCCCGGAAAGTGTTTTAGGTACTGAACGAGGTGTTTTCGTATTTCGAGTGATCCTTTTCGTTCTCATTTGGTTTCAACGAGTTTGGTAGCATGAAACTGCATAGCTTCGAGCATTTCATTGAGTGTAGGAGTATATCCACCTGGAGTAAAACACCAAGGATTCCCAAAACTGGCTCGACCAATCATAAATCCGTCCAGATCTCAAACTTTTTCCATACCATCATCATAACTCATCACATCTCCGTTACATACAACAGGTATTGAGAGATGTTTTTTGAGTTCACGAGTATCAGAGTGATCTGCTACTCAGGTATAGGCCTGTTTGGCTGTTCGACCATGAATAGTGATCAGTTTTGCTCCTGCTTTTTCCAGTCAACCACCAAAATCTATCAGGTTCTGATTTCCATCAAAACTTCGACGAGTTTTTACAGATATAGGTAGATCAGTAGCTCTATCTAATGCACTGATAATATCAAATGCGGTATCACTGTTGATAAGTAAACTGGAGCCATGTCCACTTCGGACTACTTTTTTTGCTGGGCATCACATATTTACATCTATTCCTGCTATATTATATTTCGATTTACTGATAATCTCAGCAGCTCTCGCAAACATTTCAGGGTCTTTTCAAAATATCTGAATAATGAGCGGATCTTCTATCGCATCATGTGGAAGTACGCTATCTGCTAAAAATTTAGAGTGAACGAGGCCATCAGCACTATAAAATTCACTGATACAAATAACATGTGGAGCAACTCTTCGAATGCTTTGACGATAAGCACTGTCCCCATAGCCATCCATGGGTGCGAGAAAGCATATCTTTCCCTTGGCTTGTTGATCTTTCCAGAAGTTCTTATTCATATATTAAAAATATCTAATTTTAAAAGTCAATTATTATTGTTTGTGGTACAGTATATCAATATGTTATAATAATTCTAGTTTAATATATTACTTTCCTCTCCTGTTATGACTGATACAAAACTGTTTGCTCTCAAAAAGGATACCAAAGAAGCTCTCAAACAAAAATTAGGACTCCCAAAAAAGAATGTAGCACTTGGATATATAATCATAGAGGATCAAGATACAAAAAAAAGTTTACTTGATGCTATAGCTCATCTGGACGCACATTTTATATGTATCTGACAGGGAAGTGAAGGCAGTTCTAAAAATGTCGTATGTGTAGAGAGTATCGATGAAGCAGATTTAACTGGATGTGATTTCTTTTTATCAGATGACTCGATTGATTCACTTTCATCGTTTATTCAAAAATGAGTCACTCCAGTAGTATCAAAAAACTGCAACATAGGATCACTCCTCACTCAGTTCAATCCTGTAAAATCAGAATGAAATGCGTTTTTATACACAGATGTAAATATTTGGAATCTGTTCGGTTCAGTCGTTCGGTATCTAGAAAATTATCGTTTTGTATATGATAACAAAGCGTTGGTTGGGAATGTTGTGAAAATATAAAAAAGCCCTAAAATTAGGACTTTTTTTTATAATCAAGAGTGAATCTTAAACAGTAGCAGAATCTACTTCTTTCACTTTAGCGTTTTCAGGTAACAGTAGACGATAGCTTGTAATTGTTGGACCATCATTACGTATTAATCTGGATCCAGAACTGATTTTAATATCAACTCCGCATCCAATTGTGCCATTTTGTAAACCTTTCCACTGCTCGAATGCATCTTTAATAAAACATTGAACATCTGGAATTGAATAAGAACTTAGCAACGGTTTTGCATTATTTGCGATATTCGCTAGTGCAGAAATACACTCATTATACACTTCTTTTGTCCATATTAATCCAATAGTATTTGTAGCATTTTCAGATGCGCTCGGCACATTTTTCAATAAACTTGTTACTGTTTCTTCGATAGTTTGACTCATGATTACCCCTTTGGTTTCAACCTTTTTTGAATGTTGTTGTTCATCTAAGAAAATTTTATTCTCTGAACATATCAGATAGTATTTAAATATAATTTAAAGTCAAATTTTTTATTGACAATTTAATTATTTAACATGAAAGATATTTTTCTTTAGGGTATTTTATCTAAATTATTTTTGACATCAGTTTTATTTTATATATCATACGTAAACAATTTAATATTTTGTTGTGTTAAATATTAAATTGTTATGGTGTAATAAAA
>CAZFWS010000040.1:0-6751 GCA_964522625.1 uncultured Candidatus Peribacteria bacterium
TACATGGATGAAAACCATGGGTCCTAACCACTAGACGATGGCCGCATACTAGGACAATAACGCTCCGACATTATATTCAGAAAAAAAAATAGTCAAGCATTTTTTGACTATTTTTTTACTTCTCATCCATCTGCCATATTCCATCCCAACCTGATGGAAGTTTTTTCCCTGCATACATACGACAACGATCCTGGTACGTTGCACTTGGACTGTCTCATGTTTTTGCGAGAAGGGTGAATATTTTTTGAGCTGCTGAAAAATCTTGCTCAGTATAGAGTTGTATCGCTTTTTTGAACTCGGTATATATCTTTTTTTGTTCTTTGTTCAGAGACCCTTTTCTTCCAAGGAGCTCATATATTTTCACCGGTTTATTTTTTCATTTTACTTGAATAGTATCAAGATATCGAAATTCGAATTGTGATTTAGCTTGCGTATATATCGTATGACTAACACATATATAGGTACCATAAAATTTATTGACTCCCTCCAGTCGCGAGGCAAGATTTACATTGTCTCAGAGTGCGGTAAATTCCATCTTTCTCCCAATAGCACCAATATTTCATACAATAGAATTCCCTTGATGAATTCAGATACGTACGCGAATATCTTTTTTCCAGTAGGCATTCAGAGTTGTGAGTCGTTCTTGTTGTAATAGGGCAGATTCACAGGCCATAAGAGGAGTTTGTTGAATGTCTGAAAATACTCCCCAAAGAGCCATAATAGCATCTCACTCATATTTATTAATAAACCCTTGTTGATCTAAAATAATATGCGACATGGCTGAGAGATATTCTCGTAAAAATGAGACCAATTCTTCTGGAGATAATTTCTCTGAAAGAGTCGTAAATCATTCTATGTCTGAAAAAAGAATTGTAGTCATTTTTTGTTCACCATTCAGATTCACCACTCCATCTCCTGATATGATTTCTTTCGCGACATCCGTTGAAACATATTCAGAAAGAGCTTGATTCAGTTTTTGTTTATGTTTATCGGTAATCAAGTATTTAACAATATTTGAAATAATCAGAGAAAATAAAATTCCGACCAAAAACTCCACCGGCCTCTGTACGAGGATATTTGTATTGAGCTGAATTAAAATAAATACAAAAAATACTCCGAGAACACAGATATTTGTAACAAACAAGAGTGTTGAAGAACGTGATATATTAAAATATGTCGACACCACTATGAGTAAAAATATCATGATCCATTCTATAGGATCGTTCAAATATTGAAGTGGGGAATATGTCAAAATAGTATTGACCATATTGACATGCGAATACACCCCTGGCTGTGTCCCAACAGGAGTAAAAAAGATATCCTTTAATCCTTTTGCAGTCGCTCATATAAATACGACTTTATCCTGAAAAAATCATGGAGGATAATTGCCATTATAAACATCTAAAAACGATATTCGTGTATACTTTTGTCGGTCTACATAGTTTATCAGCAACGTATCTGAACCTGGAGAAGAAAAAGGAAGTCAAAGCGTATCAGTAATCATATACTGTTGATGATTCTTCAAAGCAACAGGAGTAATATCATCTTTTTGATATAAAAATGCATAATAGGCCTTTGCCATCAAAATAGAAAAATGTTCATATATACCCTGACCTCCAAAATCATAACTCGGAAAAATACCATAGGTAGTATTCGCGATACGGTCTACATCGGGTGTCACATATCATCATAGATAGTTTTGAATCGTCTCTATAGGAAAATGAATGCTATTTTCTGAGTAAAAAATACCCAAGACAATATTTTTATTTCGATGAATACTGTCTGCCAATTTTTGATCTGATACTGCATTACTCTCATCAACAAACAAAACATCCAGTCAAATCACAGCCGGCTCATCACGACTCATATTATCTATCACTGTCGCATAGTATGCGCGATCAAATGGAAATCTCCCTAGGCCTGGTTGTATCATCACTCCATCGTCTCCTTTTCTGCCGATCAATGTATCCTCATCTATTTCTACGACCACAATTTGTGGAGAAGCCTGTTGTACAACAGAGGTGTAACTATAATAGAGGTTTTGTAATTTTTTATTCAGCCCATAAAAGATATTTGCCTGACTCACAAAAAAGATGCACATAAATATAGCCCCACTCAATAAGAGAGCAACAAAATTTCGGGAGGTAGTAGAAATATGATACACAAATACCTATTTATTAATTAAACTATTGAGTCCATTCTGAATAAAATTGTCTCCTTTTTCTAATAAGCTTTTTCCCGTATCAAAAAGCTGATCTGCAGATGTATTACGAAAAAAGTCTGATACACTCGAAAGCTCTGAAAGAGATTCCTGTATATTTTCAGGCAGTTCTCATAAATTCAGAGAAGAACCGATGTTTGGTTCAAATTCTCCTAGAACATCATCAAATTGTGTAAAAATATTCACCAGTGTTGCGTATTGTTTGTCTTGGATAGCGTCGTCAGCATCATATACGACACTGCGCGTTAATAGCTCTTTATCAGATGTCCCTGCTAGAGATATCAGAAGTCATTTTAGCTCAAGCTTTTTTTCAAAAAGCGCATCACTTGGGTTCAAGGTATTGAGTTGTTGATACTGTGAAAGCGCTGCCTCATACAGGCGTGCTTTTTCTGCCTCGGTATAATCTGCAATATCATTATTTACCTCTATAAATTCACTCAGATTTGTTTGTAGATGTGCTCGAAGTTTTGCGAACAATTCACTATCCTTTTGTTCGTTCCATTTTTCCCAAGTGCTGTCTTTGAGCGTATCAATCAATTCCTTCAGCTGAATCAATGAAAATGACCCAAGTGAAAATGATTCTCATTCTTCAACTCGTATCACACTTCCAGATGCAGAGATAACATCAACCGCATGATCTGCTACATATAAATATTGATTTTCCAGATCAATGTTAAATATAGTTCCTCGAACGGAAGCAACATTGTCATCAAATGATTGTTCAAAATATGAATTCTCTCAAAGAAAGTGTATAACATTTGACCAGGTTTTTCCATGAAATAATTCAAACGATATTTGAATTGTATTGAGATTCCGTGTTACAAAACTATGATCTACCTGCAATGAGCTATCTCATCATAATCGTGTTACACTCCCATCTCACCACTCTATAATCGCTAATGATTCATCCCCGACTGTTTTAACAATATCTCCAGCATAAATATTTTTTGGAATATCTTTTTTGAGTATCTTTGTATTGAGTAACGCATTTCACTGTATCAGTGTAATAGAACTCTGTAATTGTGTATTTGTATATGATTTATACAATGAAAAACCAAGAATAGAAAGAATTCCAATGATAACAATAATAATAAATTTATTGTTTATTTTTTCCATTTTTTGACTATGATAAAACAAATAATGCTCACATACTACATAATTTTGGGCAATTTACAACACATATGAAAAAACAATATATATTTCTTGGAATGATTGGAGCGATCCTCTATATCATATATTTAATCATTTCTTTTAGCTATAGAGAATATACGATTAATTCACACATTGAGTATATCGCAGACCTCAATAGCGATATTAAAGAGCAAATACAAACAGCCGAAGAACTCATAGAATACAAGTCCTCTAAAGCATATAAAAACAGAGTTCTCAAAGAACATCAATCAATGAAAAATAAATGAGAAGAAATCGTCTATATCACTACCGAAGAAAATTATAAAAAATATACCGAAACCGCTTCTCTTGAGATACAAGAGGTCAAGCTAGAATCAGAAGTAAATAGCCTCGTTCATTCCATGAGCGTATTTCAAAAATGGATATACTTCTTGTTTGGGAAAGATATACGATAAAAAAACTCCATAATTATGGAGTTTTTTATAAATCAGAGAAATCAGAAGGAAGTCATTGAACAGAACCATCAATAGAATCAGATCCTATATTATAAGTATTGGGATTTCAAAATATTTGATCCCCAATTTGTTCTATTTTTTCAAATATTCGACTGGGTTGAGCATATTTTTCTACATCCAGACCGAGAAGTCTTCCGAGTATAGGAAAAAGGAATATAGTGAGTACGGTTAAAACAATACCAATAATAGCATATCGGATCGTATTGATCGCTGGTTGTATTTTGTCATCTTTTCAACCTGAGAGTATTAATAACAGCCCTCACCATAGAATAAACGCAACAGAAAGGATCGAGGATATCAATACAATGAGTGAAATGGCTAAGAGGATAAATTCTCCGAGTTCTAGGTTTTCAGTAAAAATGGCTCCATCATTGAGAGCATGCACCGTTTCAATAATCATGTTTTTATTAGTCTAATACTTTTAAATTTACTTTTTTATCATTTTTCATACCAAAGAGACGTAAAATGGAACGAATGGCATTGATGGTATTTCATCATTTACCAATAACAATTCACATATCTTCTTTAGCAACCGAAAGAGTCAAAAGAATTCAGAGTTCATCCTGAGTTCTCTCTATTTTTACTGCTTCAGGTTGAGAAACAACATTGTCAATAATATGTTGTAAAAATACTACTTCTGCTTCCATGAGGGTGGAGTTAAAAAATACTTTTCATTATTATATAAAAAAATGAAATATATCAAAATATTTCATTTTTTTATCACTTATCATAGATATTATAGTGTGATATTGTTTGTTTTAATAAGTTTTTCTACTCTTGGAGACAGCTGAGCACCATGAGAAAGAAACTTTTTCACTTTATCAGTATCTTGAATTTTAAATTCTTTGCTGAGTGGGTTATAAAAACCAAGTACTTCTTTATACCCTGTTTGTGAAGCTTTTGTATGTTCTGTCAGAACCACTCTAAAAAATGGCATATTTCGTTTTCCGGCTCTGGCTAATCTTATTTTTAACATAGTTGTTTGTTATTCTTTAATATTCTATTCCCTAAGGGATTATTATTTGTTTATTGGTGTTTTATTTGGTGCCCAGGGCGGGAATCGAACCCGCACTCCCGAAGGAACGGGATTTTAAGTCCCGCGTGTCTACCAATTCCACCACCTGGGCAAATCCTTCTGCATTCCTCTCCTTAATAGGAGGAGGTTAGGAAGGGGTTATTGTATTTTTTTAAACAATTCAGTGTTTTCTGAGTGTTCGGAGTCCTTTTGCAGAAACTCGAATTCTATAAACCAAACCTGTTTCAGGATCTTTAATGTTTTTATAGAATAAATTTGGGTAAAATTTTCTCTTTGTTGCTCGCATTGAGTGAGATCGTCTATTTCCGACTGCTGTTTTTTTCCCAGTTACTTCACATATTCGTGCCATAATATCTTTTGAGTAATAAATAAATTAAATTATGCTTTGATTTCGATTCCAACTCCATTTGGAATTTGAACATCTTGCAGAAGTTCCATTGTTTTTGGTGTTGGGCTCACAATATCAATCATTCTTTTATGTCTTCGGATTTCAAACTGCTCTCTGGCATCTTTGTTAACAAATGTTGATCTATTAACAGTGATTTTTTGAATTTTAGTAGGAAGTGGAATAGGTCCTACAAGTTCTGCACCTGAATCAGTAATGATAAGTACGATCTTTTTTACAGCTTCATCAAGAAGTTTGTGGTCAAAAGATTTTACTACAATTCGAAGTTTTTGATCGGTTTTTTTAGCGGGCATTGGTTTAGATATAGAGTAATAAAGTAGTTTTTATAGAAAAATATAGTCTAATTATTTCACATTAGCTGAAGAAGAATATAACCCCTTCCTCCTCCACTCCGTTTCGGAGACTTCCCCTTATATAAGGGGAAGAAAATAGAGGAAAACTAATGTGAAATGTATTAAGCTATATTCCTAGGGAATTACGCTTTGATTTTAGCAACAACACCAGAACCTACTGTTCGACCACCTTCTCGGATTGCGAATCGTAGACCTTCATCCATTGCGATTGGTTGTTGTAGTTTAACAGTCATTTGAATGTTATCACCAGGCATAACCATTTCAACTCCAGCAGGAAGTTCAATATCTCCTGTTACATCTGTAGTTCGGAAATAGAATTGAGGTTTATATCCTTTAAAGAAAGGAGTATGTCGACCACCTTCATCTTTTGAAAGCACGTATACTTCCGCTTCAAATTCAGTATGTGGGTTAATCGTTCCTGGTTTAGCAAGAACTTGACCTCTTTCAACATCTTCTCTTTGAGTACCTCGAAGAAGAATACCAGCGTTATCACCAGCTTGACCTTGATCAAGAAGTTTGTGGAACATTTCAACTCCAGTAACCGTAGTTTTTGTCGTTTCTCTGATACCAACAATTTCAACTTCTTCACCAACATTAATAACACCTGTTTCAATTTTACCAGTAACTACTGTACCTCGACCTTTAATTGAGAATACATCCTCGATAGGCATAAGGAAAGCTTTATCAGTAGGTCGTTCTGGAACTGGAACAAATTCTTCAATAGCGTCGAATAGTTCAACGATAGTTTTTGCACCGTATTCTTTATCCATATCAGTAGGATTTTCGAGAGCAACAAGACCAGAACCTTTAATAATAGGAGTGTCATCACCTGGAAAGTCGTATTTTGAGAGAAGATCTCTAATTTCCATTTCAACAAGTTCTAACATTTCAGCGTCATCTACCATGTCACATTTATTCATAAATACAACAATGTATGGAACACCTACTTGTCGAGAAAGAAGGATGTGTTCTCGAGTTTGAGCCATAGGACCATCAGTAGCAGCAACGATAAGAATCGCAGCATCCATCTGAGCAGCACCAGTAATCATGTTTTTAACGTAATCAGCATGTCCTGGACAATCCACGTGA
>CAZFWS010000041.1:0-6624 GCA_964522625.1 uncultured Candidatus Peribacteria bacterium
TGAGTGACCCTTCAGATCGGAGGACAGGACCAATGGGGAAATCTGGTTACTGGAACGGAACTCATTCGAAAAAAATACGAGGCTGATTCAGGAGTCATGACTTGGCCACTGATTACCGATTCCAGTGGAAAAAAATTTGGGAAATCCGAAGGAAATGCTCTTTGGCTGGACCCAGATAAAACGACTCCATACGAGCTCTACCAATACTTTATGAACACGGCAGATGCAGATATAGAACGATATATGAAGATGCTCACTCTGATAGAAGTTGATGAGATTCATAAAATAGTCATGGAACACCTGAAAAAACCAGAAGACCGTAAAGGACAACAAATGCTCGCATTTGGAGTGGTAGAGATTATTCATGGAACAGTCCAGGCTGAACTCGCGGAACGGATCACTGCATTTATGTTTGGTGGAGAGGATAAGATAGAAGTACTCACATGACTCGATACAGAAGCACTCAGTGTATTTCAAAAAGCTATGGGATGAGTTGATTATACTCAGCAAAGTTTATTTGAACTCATGGTTCAGTGCGGATTAGCCAATTCAAATGGTGAAGCGCGAAATGCTCTCCAATCAGGGGCAGTGTCTATCAATCAACAAAAAATATCTGATCCAAAGTATGATTTTACGGGTGATTTTATAGGGGAAGGAGTGTTATTATTGCAGAAAGGGAAGAAGAATTTGAGGATAGTGCGGAAATAAAAAAACACCGAGCCCATGGGCTCGGTGTTTTTTTATCGTTCTAAATTCTCTTCAATTCTTCGGATAATCTCTTTATTGATTTTATTACTATCATGATTGATCATTTCAATGAGATTTCCAATACTGATGACTATCACCGTGATATCTCACTGTGCTACGACGCTGGCTGTTCTGGATTCTTCATTTAACAGAGCCATTTCACCGAACATATCTCCTGCTGAGAGTTCTGCAATTTTTTGGTTTTCTATGGATATAGAGACTCTTCAAGATTTGAGAATATACCCTTTTCCATTTGTGGGGTCTCATTCATATATGATTACATTTCCATCATGATATTCTTCTTCTCGACATGATAGAATGATATCATCCACTACATCATGGGAAATTCATTGAAATATCCCTAAATTATATATATTTTCAGCCATAGTCATTGGTAAAAAAATTATTCTATCTCTATTATAAAGTATTTTGGAATATTTATCAAAAAATACTTGATTTTTCTGCTTATATTCATACATTTATAGCTAGTATTTACCAATTTTTCTGCATGAAACCACTCGATTTATCGAAGATATTCTGATCAAAATCTCGGGCAAAATTACTGGAAAAGTTTTTTTTAGAATACGAGTCTGGGAATAATTCAGGGTTTCATATGCGTTTATTGTCTCGTGATTTGGATGAACAAATCAACTCCGTGAAACGGGAACTGGATAATCTCTCAGCGCTTGGGATACTGCGGCACAAAACAGAATTAAAGAAAAAAATATTTTTTCTCAACGAACGATGTGAAATCCTGGATGAGCTGATGTATATATTTTTAAAATCCTATGATCCACTGGATAAAGTCAAATCATATTTTAAAGATAAAACAGACCTAGAACTCGTGATTGTGAATGACATGGTTCAAAAAAAACTCACAGCTCCTGGAAAAAATATTCTCGATATATTTTTGATATGAGAATTGGATAGGGATGATTTTAATGCATTTCTTGCCAGTGTCTTCTATGGAAGAAAGGTAAAATATGCGATTATATCGGTAGAAGATTTTTATCATAGACTAGAATTTGGAGACAAGCTGATAAAAAATATCCTCACCCAGGAATGAAACCTGTATTTACGAGATAGCCTCAAAGTAAAAGAAAAACTCGGATAATATTTTAATTTTAACAGTATATATTATGTCTAGAAGACACCAACAAAATAACCTACAAAAAGTACTCAAAGAATATATGGTTCCATTGATAGCACTGTGATTTTTTATTATTCTGATTTTTGCATTTTTCTGATGATCAGAAGAAACTTCACTCGAAAATACGATTGAAAATGAAAACAGAGTTGGCATGGATATACAGCTTGCGACACCTAGTACAGAGGCATATGTTGTCTATCCAGGTGAAAACAGACAACTCATTGATGAAAGTACTCTGTTATATAAAGGAGAGAAAATTTTAGTCAAGGAATGATCTGTTTCCACTAGTCTTGCCTCTGTTGGAACTATTGCTCTATCAAAATTAGCAGAATTTAGTTATGAAGAGTCTGGGGACTTTTCTACATTTTCATGAGAATCATGGATAGATTCTATTGGTGATATGAGTGTTATGATGCGATATGCACATGTTCAAATTGGTCCAGATACACATGTTTCTCTTTCACAAAATGAAGTAGGGAGTAGTGTTTATTTATTATCTGGTTTTGCAGAAGTGAAAAACTTAGCTGGGGTGTCCACATTACTGGCTCCGGGTCAAAAAATTACTATTTCTACTCTTGATGCGAGTAAAGAAGATATTGATTTATCGATTCAGCGAGAAGATATTGATGAATTTTTTCTCTCTTCAAATTGGTTTATTTCAAATAATGGAGCACAGTATCTCGATAACAATGATGCTGAAACAGAATCAGATACTCCTGTAGTTACTCAATGAAATACTCTTGGTTTAATTTCGTTTGATAATTTGATTGATGAATCTGTAGTTTCAGCAGCGCAAATTGATATTACTGGTTCGTATGATCCATCGGTAGCAAAAATTCTTGTAAATGGTGTTGCTGCAGAATTGAATAATGAGACCAATGCTTTTGTATTTTCAGATGTTGCTACATCAAATCGTGAGAATGACCTGATATTTAAAGTATATAACCTGAGTGATGATCTGCTTTCTAAAACAGTGTATACTCTCTATTATGAATGAGCAACTGCAACGAGCGCATGATGAGCATTTAGTGTGACGAACTACGCTGTAGATGCGAGTAATTTTACCTTTACAGCTCCTTCGAGTTCGAACGTGTATACGACAACAGAAGCATTTATAACGATTAAATGACAGGTACTAGATAAAAATATTGCGAGTGTATCTGTGAATGATTATACTCTTAGGTCATATAATGGATCAACATGGAGATATCATGCATCAGTCGATAATAATAACTTCAAGACATGAACCAATGTTTATGTCGTAAAATACTTTGATGCAAGTGGAACACTGGTATATCAGAATAATTATACCTTGGTAAAAAAAGCTCCAAGTGGAGCCGCAAAAGAAACAGAGACTATTTCGGATGAAGCATAAAAAAACCTGAGCAATGCTCAGGTTTTTTTTAATATCTTCACATATACATAGAGTATATGGATAGATTGGCTGGGGTAAGGGGACTTGAACCCCCGACACACGGGTTAAAAGGCCGTTGCTCTACCAACTGAGCTATACCCCAAACACATTTATATTATATAATTATATAATATAAAGTCAATAGAAAACTCTCTTTATTTAAGAAAGTTTTCTATTTAACAAGCACATCCCGTCCCACATGAACCATCCGATTCTTTGCTTCCACATCCACCACCAGATCATCCTCCGATGATGCTGATAAACATAGATTTGAGTTCTTCAGGTTCGGGAGTGAGTCCTTCAAAAATAGTATCTTTAAAATCTATTGATTCTTCTACTATGATGAGAGCCGGTTCTTTTTGTATATTGAGTTCTGTTTTTAGAGCTTCATCCGTTGTTTTTTCGACTTTAATAAAGTCAGATAATCCGAGTTCTTCGAGGACTCCTTGAATTCTATTTGAAAGTTCCAGAGTATTGTCATCTGATCCGTAGAGTTTAATTTCCATAGTGTATTGTTGTTATAAATAAAAAAATATCTTGAGTAAGTATACCCAAGATATTAAAAGCCACAATGCTTTTTTGAATGTTTTTTAAAAAAATTATGCTTCTTTCTTTTCTTCAGCTTCTGGTTCATCAGCTCCGGTAACAGGAACATCTTCAATAGGAGCATCGAGATCTTCTGCTTTTGCTGGTTTAGATGCAGCAGCAACTATTTCTTCAGCAGGAGTTTGGATATCAAATTTATCTGATATTTTTAAATCAGAAACTCGAATCACATCACCCATAACAGCGAGAGTGCTTAAGTCTACTTCAAAGTTATCTACAAGATCAGCAGGAAGACATTTTACTTCTACTTCTTTTATGTGTTCATCAAGGATAGCTCCTTCTCGAACTGCTTGAGATTCACCTGTAAAGTTTAGAGCGATTTTTGTAGTTAATTTTTCACCTTTTGTAATCGCATAGAAATCGATATGTGTAAAATCTCCTGTAACAGGGTGTTTTTGCATATCATGTACGAGAACATCGATAGATTTTTTCCCGACTTTGAGTGAGATAATATGACTTTCACCACTTTTTCGAAAGAGTTTTAAAAACTCAGAATAGTTGAGAGTAAGTGAAATTGGTTCTTGGTGATTTCCGTACACAACAGCAGGAAGGAGTTTATTAGCTCGAAGCACACTTGTTTTTTCTTCTGATTTTCTTGCTTCAGCATTGAGGGTCAATTTTTCCATAATTCTTTGAATATATTTTTATAAATAAAAAGCTCACAGATTGTATATAAAAAATATAAAATGGCAAATTTTTTTTAGTATTTTCTATGTATCTCTTTTTGGCTTTATAAAAAGCCCGAGTATATTTTTCTATTAGAATTTGAAAAACTCAATTTTTTATTTATGATACTCCAAGACTCAAATATTTTTTTATCCCCTGTTTTTATGTCACCACAAGATTCCAAAATTACTCTCAATCCACTTTTTAATCCTCAATGAGATGATACAGTTGCGACTCGGACAATTATTAAGTGAAATACTACTGGGCTGTTTAATCTGAATGCTACCAAATATAGTTGGACAAAAAATCTATATCAGGTGATGGTCGGGAATTTTTGGTTGCCAGAAAAAGTATCTGGACTATGAGAAGATGCAGTTGAATTTAAAAGCGCACTGAGTGATGATGAGAGAAGAGCTTATAAAGGGATTCTATCATTTTTGATCTTTCTAGATTCTATTCAAACAGTGAACCTGCCAAATTTCTCTGAATATATTACTGCTCCAGAAGTAAACCTGCTTCTTTCTATTCAGGCATATCAAGAAGCCATTCATTCACAATCATACGCAACTATTTTGGAAACAGTAGTAGACTCTCAAGACAGAGATGATATTTATTATTTTTGGAAAACAGATAAACATTTATTAGAACGAAATGAATTTATCGGATGAATTTACCAAGATTTTATCGATAATCCAACAGATGAAAATCTGTTTCGAGGAATTATTGGGAACTTCCTCCTCGAAAGTATCTATTTTTATAATGGTTTTGCCTTTTTTGATACACTGGCAGACCAGGCAAAAATGACAGCAACGGATCGAATGATTAACTATATTAGACGTGATGAACTCACGCATGTGACGATTTTTGCTAATATTATACGAGAGATTAAAAACGAATTTCCAGATGTATATAATGAACAGATTATCTATGATATGATGGACGAAGCGGTCAAACAAGAAGTGAAATGGTCCAAACATATTCTGGGAAAAAATATCATAGGAATGGGGCATGAAAATACCGAAAACTATACCAAATGGCTTGCCAATCAACGACTCAATACTCTTGGACTCAAACCAATGTATGATAATGTTCTGGTGAATCCTTATAAACACTTAGATAGACTACAGGACAATAACTCTGAAAAAGCTGGTTTCTTTGAAACAACGGTTACCAACTATGCACAATCAAACTCTATGAACGGAAGCTGGGATTTTTAATTTAAATAAATATTATAAAAGAAATGAATCAAAACGTAAGAGATAAAATGGCTCGAGAAATTATGGTAGTAAAAAATGATTATCTATTTGAAAAATATGAAAAAGAGACACGGTTTTATCCAGCATCTGCATTTAATTTTGAGGAAATCATTCTCGATAAATATGAATATATGGTTCGCGGAATAGCAGAAGAAAATTTTGCATACAAACAACCTATTACATACGCTTTTGTTATTGACCCAGAAAACAAAGTTTTTATTTACACTAGAGGATGAGCTGGAAGTAATGCTGGAGATGCGAGATTACATTCCAAGATTGCTATGTGAGTGGGTGGGCATTTAGAAAGAGAAGATGAATATTTAGAAAATCCAATTCGAGAAAGTTTGATCAGAGAGATTGAAGAAGAACTGAATCTCACACATGAAGATATCTTAAATATAGAACAAATAGGTTATATTAATAATGAAATGGATATAGTATCTCAGGTTCATATTTGATTTTGTTATGTAGTGAAAGTAAAACATACTGATATTCAATTATTAGATGGCGAATTGGATAATGGTGAATTTCTTCCTATAGATGAGATAGAATCTATGATTACATCTTGAAATTATGAAGTAGAAGGATGGTCAAAAATTCTACTAGAACCACTCAAAGAGATCTTACAAAAAAAACAGTGATAACACTGTTTTTTTTATTATAAAAATTTGCTAATACATAATTTATATATAATATGAGTATATATTGTATATATTAAAAAAGGAGTATTATGATAGCAAAAATATTTTCTATGAGTGTGAATGGACTCTCAACCGATGTGATCG
>CAZFWS010000042.1:0-6461 GCA_964522625.1 uncultured Candidatus Peribacteria bacterium
CCCAACCCCTCTCCTGCAAGGAGAGGGGCACAGAAAGAAAAAGAAAATATTTCTCTTTGATAATCATAATCACGCATATTTTTTTTGGTATCTGGCTCGTGACAGAGGGTATATAGGAGACCAGAATACTCTGATTCATATTGATGAGCATGCTGATACTCGTGATCCTGGAGAATATTTAATGAAACCAGATAGTTTGGATATGGAGCAAGTATTTCATTATACGAACTTTGTGTATAACGTCTGAAATTATATTATTCCAGCTCAAAAAGAGGGGATTATAGATGAGGTTATTCAGATTAGAGGAGAATATCAGATGAGTGAATATATGGGAAATCCTCCGGGTGAGAGTGTACTACCTCACCCCCCAGCCCCCTCTCCTGCAGGAGAGGGGGAGCAAGAAGAAAACTTAAGGCAACATTGAGATACAGGAATTATACTGAACCTCGATCTGGATTTTTTTCAACCAGATTTAGATGATATTGATTATGATACAAAAAAACAGGTGGTGCTGGATGCGGCTGCACGCGCAGATGTTATCACGGTAGCAACCTCTCCATTTTTTATTGAACAGGGTTTAGCACTCGATGTCTTTCGAGATATTTTTTGAGAGAATTTTGCGTAAAATGGAGTTGATTTTGGATCTATCTTTTATATAATCAATCTATATTAATTTTTATAAAAACATACGCATTATGGCAACAGTAATAACAGAGGAAAATGTAGCAGAAGTTACGGGAAGTGGATTAGTTCTCCTAGATTTTTGGGCAGAATGGTGCGGTCCTTGTCAGGCAATGATGCCAGTATTTGAAGCATTTGGTGAAGCTATGGGAGACAAAGTGACTCTCGCAAAAGTAAATATTGATGAAGTGACTTCAGTCGCAGCTCAATATCGAGTCATGAGTATCCCAACATTTATTCTCTTTAAGGATGGAAAACCGGTAGAACAAATGGTTGGTTCACAGACAAAAGAAGCTTTAGAAGAAGCAGTGAGTAAACATATATAATAAAAAACACCTCTGAGAGGTGTTTTTTATTATATAATCCCTTTAATCGCACTGATATTAAAACTATAATCCATTTGGAGGGATCCGATGATTCAGATATATCCAGTTTTTCCATCTATTTGGACTTGTTTGAGGATGATGGTGTAGTTCTGTAGAAAGGGGATAATATTTTCTTCTCCTATGTATATATTAATTCCATCACTATTAGGGAGATTTCAGATAAACTCTCGAAAGTTCACCTTGTCTTCGAGCATTTTTATGAGTGAGAAAATAGACTCTCAGAGATTATTATAATTTTTTTCAAGAAAGACTCATTTTCCAGCACTTTCACACAGATTTTCTTCAGGAACTATAAAAAATGCTATTTCTCCTGTGTTTTTAGCCAAATCAAAGCATATATTATGTACAAAATCAGAGAGCTTGCTCATCTGATTCCCACGATAACTTACTTCATTGGAGAGAAAATGATCGGGGTATTGTTGCATCATGTAGTTTACAAATGCCCGCAAACCACGAGAGCTGGGGAGTCGTCCGGCTGAGTTATAAGGTTGATAAATCAGTCCGAGTGCTTCGAGTTTGGCCATGTCGTTTCGAACAGTGGCTGAACTGACTCATAGATCGTGTTTTTGGAGGAGGAGTTTACTTCCTAAAACAGTCCCAGTTTGTATGTATTCATCAATAATAATTTTGAGAATATCTATGTTTCTTTGGGTGAGTTTACTCATTGTTTTCAATAATTTTTAAAAACTCTGTAGCTGTTTTTTTGCTACTTCACCTGTTGAGAATACTCTTATATTGAGGAATTTCAATTTTTTTTGATAACAGTTCATTCACACTTGCCTCGATAGAATGGAGTGAGATAGGAGAAAAATATTGTCCATGTTTTCAAATATATTCAGATATATTTTCTATATTACTGACCAAAAGAGGAGAATTGTAATAGAGTGGTTCAAAGAGTTCAAATGCAAAGCTTTCATATAAACTAGGGAATATAGTCGCTCGTGCTTCCTGGTAGAATGCAGCGTATTCATTTTTTGACACATCTCATATAAATTGGATCTGTTTTTGAAGTCATGCCTCTATTACTTTATCACGGAGAGGAATATTTTTTACAATATCTTCTCAGAGAAATATCAGATCAAGAGGTATTTTTTTCTCTTTGTATTTTTGTATTAACAGAACCAGTTTTTCCGTATTTTTTTCGATTCCATCACCTGCTGAATAGATCAGAAAATCATTGGTAATATGGTATTTTGAGCGAATATTTGTGTTTAAATCTACTTCAGAAACTTTGGGATTATCCTGAGGAAAAAATGGTGATATAAGAGCTATATTTTCACTATCAGTATCAAAACGTTCCGTGAGCTCACTTTGTGTATTTATATCAAAACAAATCACTTTTTGAGCACGATTGATACTGTTTTTCATACTATAGAGATACCAGTGCTTGAGAATGGTGTTAGAAAAATTTTGATAATAGACATTTTTTAGATTTTCTACCCAGATTATATAGGGTTTTTTATACCAGAGTGGGATATGATGCGTAAAAAAAATCATCATATCACAAGCTTCTTGATTATATATTCTCAGTAGTTGTGTTTGTTCTGGTAAACTTCCACATGCAATAGGAGTGATTTGCTGTGTAACATGAGATCATATATTGAAATCATCATGTTGTTTTTGAGTATAGAGAATGTAGGTATGGGATGTTTTTTGAGCGAGTATAGATGTCATCAATTTTTTTACAAATTGTGCATACAAATGGTCGTCTAAAAATCGTAAATCAAAACCTATTTTCATAGATGATAGGAGTAGGGAATATACTTTGCTATGCAAGAGTATATGCCAAAAAATATATTTGGAAAGTATAAGCGAGGTAAAACACTTGCAAAACAGTATGAAACATATATAATTTTACCATATTTATACTGATAAAAGTTGTAAGTATATGAATATCATATTTATCATTTTCTATGTTATTGTGATGTTGTGTTTTTGCTGGTATGTCCATAAGAGACTCCGTTTTTTAGCAAAAACACATGATGAGTATACTCATACTAGTATTTTTAAATGAATTCAAAGACATGTAAGTATTTTTGTATTCATTTTTGTTTTTATACATGTGATATATAGTGGAGTGATAATGATGAAATTTTTAACCCTTGGTTAGTATGGCATATTATTATGAAACAGATGAATGTATCGTAGTCAGAAGACACTTTTTTTTATTACTCTTCCGTTTATTTAAATTTTTGTTTTTTACCACGGTGTCAGGAGTGTTGTTTTTTATAGTATTTCGTTACTACAATGTTCTACAGCCGATAGATGTACATTGGCCATTATTTCTGATTGCATTTATGTTATTGCACTATGCATTTTTTCGATTTATATCTGATTTCATTCGGCATTATAATCGTTTAATACTGATCAATCGAGATAGTATTATTATCCTCAATGCATCTCTGGTCTTAAAGGATGATATAGAGATCCTTGATGCACGAAAATTGATTAAAATAGATAAAGTCAGTCGTGGAATTATATCAAACTTTATGCGTTTTTGAAATATTATCATTGAGCAACAAAACAATGATCTGCGTGTATTTCACTATATTCCTCAGATTGATAAATTCATAGATGCCTGTCATAGACAACGAGAGTATATTAAAAAATCTCGACTTCAAAACAATATTCTTATTTCTTGAAATGAAACTTCCAATGAAACATAAAAAAATCCTGGTCTGACTCTCTGGTTGAGTAGATAGTGCCGTAGCTGCATATCTATTGAAAAAAGAAGGACACGATGTCACGGCAGGTTTTATGATTAATTATTTGGCAGATGAATGAGAACATTGTCCGACTCGTGAGGATATCGAAGTTGCTCGCGAGGTAGCCACTTATCTAGATATTCCTTTTTTTACCTTTGATTTTCGTGATGAATATGAATCAAAAGTACTGAATTATATGTATGAAGGCTATCAAAAAGGAATCACTCCAAATCCAGATGTCATGTGCAATAGCGAAGTAAAATTTAGAGTATTTTTAGATGAAGCACTGGAATCTGGATTTGATATGGTGGCAACGGGGCATTATGCGAGGGTTTCTCTAGAACAGCCCTCACTTCAACCTTCTCTGGAGCAGTCCTCACCCCCAACCCCTCTCCCAGAGGGAGAGGGGAGCATGGCTCATCTACTGAAGTGAATAGATAATAATAAAGACCAGTCATATTTTTTGGCATGACTGGATCAATCACAGCTCACGCGTAGTTTGTTTCCGATCGGTCATTTAGAAAAATCAGAGGTTCGTCAGATAGCCATTGATGCTGGTTTACCCAATGCTAAACGAAAAGAATCTCAATGAATTTGCTTTGTTGGAAAGGTGAATATGAGTGACTTTCTCGAGAAAAAAATATCTCCAAAACCATGAATCGTTCGAGATACTTCGGGGAAAATTCTTTGAGAGCATAAATGAGTGTTTTATTATACGATTGGGCAGCGAAAATGACTGGATATCGGATGACAACCAGAACCAATATTTATTGTTCAAAAAGATATCGAAAAAAATGAGATTATAGTAGGATATGGAGCAGATGATGAACTCTATAGTAATCAACTTACCATGCATCATACGCATTATATTAATCCTGATTATACCAATACACAACTATTTTCAGCACATGCTAAAATTCGCTATAGACAGGCTGATCAAGCGTGTCAGGTAGAAAAAATATCTGATGATAGTTGCCAGGTTATATTTGATGCAGATCAACGAGCGATTGCTTCGGGACAGATCTGTGCTGTGTATGTGGGGGATGAGTTGGTGATGAGTGGGGTGATAGGGTAGGTAGAATATATCATTTTCCCTTATTGTGTGATACTTAATAGTTCGAAAAGTTTATTTTTGAATCTATTTCTGACCACTATAATTCATGATTCACATGTGTTAGGGTCAAATTTTTCTCATTCTAGGGAGAATATTGACGTATCACCTAATCACCTAATAAATGGTACTACCCCTGCGATATCCCAGTATTTTATTGGTCCAGCTCTCATTAATACATTATGGGGACCTGCTCCGGCTTTTGCTACTTGAAGTGCTACAGAACCATATTTTTGGGTTATTTGTAGGTCAGGAATATGTTTTAATTGATTATGGATGTTTTCTACTTGTTCTTGTACTCAACTGGTAAGGATTCGCATATTATTCATTCCGTTGTCTCTTTGGAGAGGTATTGAATTTCAATTATGGTATACAGAACTATTATGTCCTCATTCATATAGGATCTGTTTCGTAAAATCATATACGAGACCATAAATCAGTTCTCCTTTGTATTCCACTCATATACTAATTACAGTATTATATTCTTCGCGAATAAAACTTTCAGTTCCATCGAGAGGATCTATAATAAAAGTGATATCTCCTCAATGATCTTCATCAGGAAGTTCTTCTCAGCGAAAATTGACTTCCCCATAATGAGATTTTATCTTTTCTCGTGCGAGTTTTTCAATGAGTATATCTATACTAGTACAGCGTTCGAAGTCTGGTTTTTTTATTATTTTAAAGCCAAGAGGTATTTCTTTTCTTACTCTCTTTCAAAGATCTATAATAATGTTTTTTAACTCTCAAAAATCAGGTATATTTGAGGTTAAATGAGTGTTCATAGTTATATTATTTATTTTTTAAGATTCTCTATTCAAATCATATATGGTTTTTTATGGAAAAAATTGCTAATATAGAGTCGTTTTAGGTATATTTTATGTGTAAAAAATATACCTAAAATTTACTATAAGTCAATAAATTTATTGACTTATAGTAAATATACATATAATTACTTATGATAAAAATTATCACAAAAATTAGGAGATAGTGATGAGTAGAAAAATACAAAATGTTCCTGTTGTTATGATTCTGTTGTTGTTACTGATTGTTATGGCTCTATGGAAAACAAGTTTTCTAGAGAAGCACTTTGGTTGTATTAAATGGACTTGGTGTTATTACGATTCATCAAATATTGATTATGGTTATGTGCGCAAGTCAGTTTTTATTCACAATGTTTCGACAGAGTTTAATCCAAATATAGCCAGTATTAGCAAAATCCCTCATGGAGAGTTAGTTGAGAATGTTCCGAAAAGAATATCAATGATTGATGATATAAAGTCTGTTGATTTATTACATTTTGATCTAGTATATTCTCTAAATTATTTAGCTGTTCGGGTATGTTTATATAATATATCTAATATATATCAGCAAGTTTGTAAAAAGATTGACTTTGCTGATATAAAGGATCGTGAAGATATTTTTTTATATCTTTATGATAAGAATGGTTCTCTTAAATTGGAATAATTATTATAAATAACACGGCAACCATAAAAAACCTAAGCAATAGCTTGGGTTTTTTTATGAAAAAACTTGTAAAATTCATAAAAAAGTATATATTTTGAGTATAAAATATACTCA